>NZ_JAEQDE010000020.1:0-98754 GCF_020737865.1 Microcoleus sp. PH2017_35_SFW_U_B | reverse complement strand
TTTGACTGAAACAAATAAAGCATTTGAACTTTATTATATGCTAAGATTCTTTTTTGTTGTTTCCGAATCTCTAGCAATACCTCTACAGATTCGGTAATCTTTATATGAGGACGACCAGACATTGTTATGTTCTCCTTTACTTTTGAGATAAGTCTAGCATAACTTTAGAAAAATGGTATAAGCGCTCCGCGCCGAAATTCTCGAACCATAAAAATAGGTCAGAATTTCCATGCAACTAATCCATCTTAATTGGGAAAGCCTCAGCATCTTAGAGAACGAAGAAGCTTCAAAGTTGGAATATTTCGAGTTTGAAAGAAGGCACAACCCGCATCGAACCGCTCTAATGTGCAAAACAGAAGGGGGTAAACTGCACCTGTTGATGAAACAGATTTTTTTGAATGTTCCGGTGCACAACATCCTCGAACACCATCCCATTCTTGCTAAATGTATCGAGCAAATACAGTTACAGTACAAGAATATTCCCAGCCTAAATACATTGCAAATACACCAAGATTATCTGGTTGCTTGGCTGTGGGAAAACTATCTAATTTGGGCGCAAGTAGATATCTGCGCGATCGAGCTAGAAAAATCCCGGTATCATTGTATAGACTGGACTTTTAGCGAAGGTAACGTTCCAACAAAAGCAGCCGTGCAGCAACATTGGAAAACACAGCTCCCTCTATTTCTGCTAGCGAAAAGTTACAATGTTTTGCCAGAAAATCTCAGCTTTACCTACTGGTTTGTATGCGGTGGCGATGCAGTCGTAGAGTACAAATTTGAGTACAGCACCGCGCAGTTTAATTCCTTCTTTGAACGCCTGCATAAAACGCTGAATAAGCTGACAGCAATGCAGGTCAAAACACAAGAGCCGGAGCGATACTATTTGCAACTGGCTGAAGATGCTCCAGAAGTTGAGATTTAAGTGGAAAAGGGCGATCGGATTAAAAAGTCAACTCAAAAAAACTGAATACTTAACTCTTGTAGTTGATTTAAACTTTGGCAGTACGATCGACCCTCTCACCTCTTTTACGCTCCGGGGCCCGCAACTTGTTAACTTGCGTTTGCGGTGCGATCGTATTCTAATTCCATCCCGAACCACTTTTGAGTCAAGGTTCAATTACTAGCAACCGTCCAAACACAAGTATGCTATATATAGCGTACCGGAGATTTTCCGTTAATTTTTGTAAAACTTTAGAGAAAATTCCTGAATCTGTCCTGTAACAGGTGTAATTTAGGGCTGTAACCAGCCGGAAAAACAATCGGGTAATAATATTAATCAATACTTTGCACTACCTTGACAGCGCCCCCCAGAGGTAGATCAAGAGTTTGCGCTCAAAATCTTCAGGATGCCTCTTGTCAACGCATTGACTTACAAAGGAAAAACTCAAATGTCAAGAGAGCTTAAAATCTTTAAGGATGGTCGCGTGTACGAAATGGAAAACGACCAGCCAATAAAAGTTATAGAAACAGAAGGAATTGTACGATCGCTCATTGAATTGTTGCAGTTCACTCCGGCTGAAACATTTACAATCGCACCTACTGACGCAGTTCCTCCTGATGTACCTGAACCTAAAGGACCGATCCGGAAAATTAACCAAGAGGGACTGAAGCTTGTTCAATCGTTTGAGGGGTTGTATCTAGAGGCATATCGAGATCCCGTTGGCGTGTGGACTATTGGGTGGGGAGCTACCGAAGGTGTATACCCAGGAATGAAGATTACCGTCGCCGAAGCCGAGAAGATGCTGCAAGATGAACTTGAGAAATTTGAAGCGGCGGTGGCTGATGCTGTCAAAGTACAAATCAATGACGATCAATTTTCAGCATTAGTGTGTTTTAGTTACAACTTGGGCGCACGTTCTCTGTCTGACTCAATGCTTTTAAAGCTTTTGAATGAAGGAAAGTTTCAGGAAGCGGCTGACCAATTTCCGAGATGGGACAAGGCAGGCGGTCAATCATTACTGGGTTTGTCTCGCAGGAGGAGAGCTGAAAGAGCGTTGTTCTTAAGTCAGCCTTGGGAAGAATTTTTGCATTGGGAGCCAGAAAGAGTGCTGCGTTTGGCTGAAATCGGTCAACCCCTCGTACAAGGGGACGATGTGCGACAAGCGCAAAAAGCTCTGATCGAAGCAGGTTTTGATGTTGGATTTGAGGGAGCTGATGGCATTTTTGGAATGGGAACGGATCGAGCAGTCAGAGAGTTTCAACAGCACAAAGGGCTGACTGTGGATGGGATTGTCGGTGCTGAAACTCTTCGAGTTTTGGGCATATAAGGCGAGTGAATTTAATTCCATCACCCTGATGATACGGCAGTTACTGCTAGTACATTCATTAGCTCTTTGACAATTTATTTTACTTTACTGAAAATTAGGAGATTGCAATGAACGATACACCTGTTGAGTCATCAAATCAAACAGCAGACTTTGACTTTGAACCCTGCTTTGAAATCCATGAGGGAGAAGCTCGTGCAGCAGGAGAGGAAAAAGCTAAGAAGGGTGGTTTTAATGGCTTGCTTAAAGATGCTCCTGGCTGCTCAACCTCTGTCGTTAATGGGTTATCGCAGCAATTGATTCACCAGATGAATCTCATCCTTCCGGATGCTCTGGTTAGCTTTGACGATCTGAATGTGGAACTTGAAGATGCAGCTTTTGCCTTTCTGCAACCTCAAGCCAAGCAGGGATTGCAGAAGGCGATTCAAGAGCGTGGCACTAAGATGCATATCAATTCAGCCTATCGTACCATTGCCCAGCAACTTCTTTTACGTCGATGGGGTAGCGGTTGTGGTTACGGGATTGTCGCTCCTCCAGGACGCAGCAACCATCAAAGTGGATTGGCGCTGGATATTGAAGACCATGATGGCTGGCAGCCTTATCTTGAGAGTCATGGTTGGCAATGGTTTGGTCCTCAAGATCCTCCACACTTTGACTATGTAGGAGAAGGTACTAAAGATATTCGCGAGACAGCCATGTTGGCTATTCAAAAGCTCTGGAACAAGAATCATCCGAATGAAACGATTGATGAGTTTGGTGGCTACGGACCTCAAACAGAAGATGCCCTAAATCGATCGCCTGCACTAGGTTTTGATAAGGCACCGTGGGATGAAAAACCCAGAGTATTGAAACTCAGCCGACCGTTGATGGAAGGGTCTGATGTTAAGAAACTTCAGGAGTCACTACAGAAAGCAGGAATAACAGTTTCTGTCGATTGGGTCTTCGGACCGGGGACAGACAAAGCTGTTAAGGAGTTTCAACAGAAGAAGGGTTTGAAGGCAGACGGAATTGCCGGCCCCAACACTCGCCAACAACTGGCTTGAGCTGTCTGCTAGCGAGTTAACCAAACCTTGAACTGAAAGATGCGTTGCTGACTTGGCAGAGCTTTCTGAAAAGCTTGAATTTGCAGATCCAGAACTCTGCTGATGCAGCAACGCCCTGAATTACACAAAGACACTGGAGTGATAAAGTAAAAATGGCTAACCAACCTGAGCAAACACCGAACATTTACGCCTTATTAATTGGCATTGACGGCTATAAGCCTAATCGGTTGTACAAGGATCTTAAAGGAGCCGTGCGGGACATTAATCTTGTAGCAAGCTACCTCTTAGAGACACTGAAGATTCCATCCGAACGGGTTTTCAAGCTGACTTCTCCGAATCCTGAAGTCGCTGAAACAATCGAAACAAAAGACCCGGAACCAACTTATAAAAATATTGTGGCAAAATTTAATGCCATTACGGAGATAGCGCAACCAGGAGAGCAGGTATACATTTACTACTCTGGACACGGCGGACGGGCGACAACCATCTATCCAGAACTGAAGGGAGGCGCTGACCAATATGATGAAGGTATTGTGCCCTCAGATATTGGCGCTGGAGGTCGCTACTTACTGGATGTGGAATTGGCGACGCTGTTGAAGCGGATGACGGACAAAGGGTTGATTGTCACAGTTATTATGGATAGCTGTCACTCTGGAGGGGTAACCCGAGGTGATGCTGCTATCCGAGCAGGAGATGGAACCGACACAACACCGCCACAAAAGGAAAGCTCGGTTGCTTTGCTTGAGGAGTTGAGCAAAAACTGGAAGACTCTAACTGAAGGAGTAGATGGTGATATTGCATGGGTTCCTCCAGCCAAGAACTACCTTCTTTTAGCAGCCTGCCGCCCTAATGAGTATGCCTACGAGTATGCGTTTGACGGTAAGGAGCGACATGGAGCGCTAACTTACTGGTTAATTCAGACTCTGGCAACCAGTTCCACAGGATTGAGTTTCAGAAAGCTGTACGATCGCGTTTGCGCTCAAATTCAGAGTAAGTTTCCCCAACAGTTACCCATGTTAGTAGGTGACGGCACTCGCGCGGTGTTTGGCAACGAGAGTTTACCGCATCACTACAGCGTAAACGTTAGCGGTGTAGATTCTAACCAAAAGCAAATCACTTTGAATGCAGGGTTAGCTCACGGACTCAGTAGTGGTACAAGATTTGCCATCTATCCACTGAATGCCACAGATTTTTCCAATAGACAACAGCAACTGGCGATTGTTGAAATTTTAGAAGTTCAAGCCTCGAGATCGGTAGCTAGAGTTCTGGAACCTAAAGAGGGAGGCATTGAAGTTAGAGCAGAAATCAAAATCGAACTAGGCGCTCCTGCTGTCATGGTATCTGCACCCGTCGATCTCGTGCGTCGAGTCCTTTTGTTAGATAACAAAGAGGCAGGTAATAAGGAGCATCAATTACCAGCCGAGTTGGTTGACAAACAAAAGGAAGCTTTAGAGGCAGTTCGGCAAGCTTTCACAGGGAATGGTTGGGTTGTTGAAGTACAAGCAGGCGACAAGGAAAAGTCTCACTATCAAGTTGCGGTAGGCAGAGATTGCGAGTACGAAATTTCTAGTGAAACTCCTTTCAAAAACTTAGGAACGCCACTAGAAATTAACTCTCCAGAGGCGGCGAGCGGAGTAGTTAAACGCTTAGTTCATTTGGCAAAATATCAAGCTGTCCAGGTACTCGATAATCTGTCTTCGGAACTTACTGACTATCTTGAACTTGAATTGGTAGATGAGAAAAAACAGCCATTTACAAATCCAAGCAACATAGTCCTAAAACAGGGGCAATCGGTGTTTCTACGGATTAAGAATACCTTTTTTAAACCCCTCAATATTGCTGTTCTCGATCTAGACTCCACTTGGGCTATTTCTCAAATGCCTATTAAAGGAAGCGAAGATATTTTCTTTCCCCTAAACAACACAGAGGAAATATACCTTCGTATGGAGCCTGAATTGCCAGAAGGTGAAGGCTACAAACAAGCTAAAGAAACTCTCAAGCTGTTTGCAACGCTCGGACTTGCTAACTTCCAATGGCTAACCTTGCCTGCCCTTGATGAAGATTTGGGGCAAAGAGGAGGCAATCTTGAAGAACAGCTCGAAAAGAAAGCAGAAGAACGTGCAGCAAGGGGAGAATCTCAAAATATCAGTCCTCTCAACAAGCTCTTAGGTACTATTGGTGCTGATGTTGAGAAGCCGCCAGAAACTCGTCGAATGCGTCCTAAATCCGATCCGAATGCTGAGTGGCTAACTAAGCAGGTGACATTTACTATCACCAAGCAATAGGTTCGGAATGGGCTGTCAAATGGCTGAGAATTTAAAGTTGCTAAATTCAGTGAATTACTTCCAAGAATTTAACAGCACTCTCAGCCGTGCGAACCCGTTTTTTCAACTAGCTTGTGGCAAAACCTGAAACTTTCGTATAGGAATTGATAGCGTGAAAACCATTCTGATTTTGGCATCCAATCCTAAAGGGACTTCGGTTCTCGATCTGGATCGCGAAATTCGCGATGTTCGAGAAGGTTTAAGGCGCTCGCAAAATCGCGATGAATTTAACATTGAAGTGCGGGGAGCAGTACGCCCTATTGACCTGAGACGTGCATTGTTAGAGGTTGAGCCGCAGATTGTTCACTTCTGCGGACATGGGACTGGCAATGAAGGTTTGGTTTTAGAAGGTGACGATACCAAAGAACATCTCGTTAGTGGTGAAACACTGTCTAGATTGGTTGAACTTTTTGCAGGCAAAATTGAATGTGTTTTACTCAATGCTTGTTACTCAGAAGCCCAAGCAACGGCAATTGTTCAGCATATCAACTATGTAATTGGTATGAATCGCGAGATTTTGGATGAAGCAGCGATCGCTTTTGCTGTGGGTTTCTATGACGGCATTGGTGCTGGCAAGTCTATTGAAATGGCATATAAACTGGGTTGCAGTGCAATTGAGATGGAATTGTCATCGCCATCTACTCAGGATCGCAAGATGATTGTTATTCCCTCTCCAGACGACATACAAAAACAGCAATTTTTAGAGCATTTAATTCCTGTTTTGAAGCAAAAAACTCAACTTAACCCTATCATTTTGCCTACAGTGTCAACCAAAAAATTCAACAGCGAATCCCTTATTGGTCACGCGGAGTGGATTCGTTCTCTCGCATTCAGTCCTGATGGTAAAACTCTCTTAAGCAGCAGCAACGATAAAACGGTAAGACTGTGGGATGTGCAAACTGGTCAACTCTTGCATCTACTGACAGGACATCGCGATCGCGTTAAGTGCGTTGGTATCAGTCCCGACGGACAAATCTTGCTCAGTGGCAGTGCTGATAGTATTGTTAAGGCATGGGATTGCAGTCAATTGTCAACGAAGAAAACCGGAGATTGCCGCTATACAATCACAGCTTCTTCTAAACCAATGACTCTGGTTCAGACATTGCCCGTTAATCCTAATTCCGAACGATCCTGCTTTGCTACAGGTGCAGAACATGGGAAAGTCTCCCTTTGGGATTTAAAGACGGGAGAATGGATAAGCACTATTCAAGCTCACAAGAGTTCAATTTTAACACTTGTTTTTAGTCCTGATGGACGAATGCTAGCTAGTGGTAGCCAAAACAGCACCATTAAACTTTGGGACTTAAACAGCAATACTGAACAACCTGTATACACTATTACCCACGCTCATATAAGTCAAGTTCTGTCGTTAGCAATCAGTTCGCAAACTCAAACGCTGATTAGTGGAGGTGCAGACCGAACAATCAAGCTTTGGGACTCAGCAACAGGTAAGAAGAAATCCCCTCATATTTTGGAAGCTCATGCAGGTCGCGTTTGGTGTGTTGCTATTAGTCCTGATGGAACAAAAATTGCCAGTGCTAGTGCTGATTACACTGTAAAGGTCTGGGATTTGGCAACAGGGAAGTTATTACAAACTCTTGCAGAACATCTTGGAGAGGTGCGTACAGTTGCCTTTAGCCCTGATGGCAGCCTAATTGCTAGTGGTGGTGATGATATGGAGATTAAGCTATGGCAGATTCAGGTATAGGTTTTATGCCATGCAGGACAGCTTGAAACTAGGAGATAACGTAGAAACATGACTGAACTGACCCAAGAAATAGAGAACCTCGATCGAGCAATGATTCTGAAAGCTGTAGAGTTTGAACCTGTCAACCAGGGGCGATCGCTCGTCGTAACGATTGGCATCAACGAGTACGTTCATTGGCAAAAACTTAAGAATGCCGTGCAGGATGCGATCGGGCTTCAGCAAACGCTCATCGACAAGCTGGGATTTTCGGCACCGATACCACCATTGCTTAATGAGGCTGCTACTAAAGCAGCGATCGAATCCATTATTGAGGATCGACTTCGAGAGGAGTTGCAGGAAAACGACAACTTGGTGCTGTTCTTTGCAGGACACGGACACACCCGTGTTGACAAGCTAGGAGGCAAGGTTGTTGGAGAAACAGGGTTTATCGTTCCGGTAGAAGCACAAGGACCTAAAGAATATTGGAGTGACTACATCAAGATCGATCCACTCCTTCAGTCGATCAGCAGGCTTCCAGCAAGACATATCCTCGTCATTCTGGATTCCTGTCATAGTGGTTTTGCCTTGGGTGAAGCAATGAACAGCTTCCGAGATGCAGTTCGCTATGAAAAAGACCTCAGTAGTCGAATCAGTCGCAAGGTGATTACCTCTGCTCGACGCGAACAACTTGCACTAGATGGGGGGCCAATTTTTGGTCATTCCCTTTTCACTGGCACACTTATTGATGGCCTCAATTGGGGCAAAGCAGATCTCGATGGTAATGGATTAATTACATCTTCAGAACTTGGTCTATTTATCCAACAGCAGGTCGCACAAGCTTCCAAATCCGCTCAAACGCCCGACTTCGGTTCATTCTATTTTGATGATCGAGGTGAAATGATAATTAACCTTCAAACCCAAAATTTTGTTGATAGCATTGATTATCGATTACTAGAAAATCATCTGATTTGCGGGAGATGGAAGGAAGCAGATCAGCTAACTTTTTCAATCATGCTCATGCTCGCCAGTTGTCAGGATCAACAATATCTTGATGTTGAAGATATACAAAATTTTCCTTTGGAGGAATTGAATCTCATTGATGAATTGTGGACACGTCACAGCAATAATCGCTTTGGATTTAGTGTTCAAAACAAAATTTGGCAAAGCGAAAAAGTTAACGGCAACCCTCACTCAGGCCTAAAGACCTTTCAGATTTTCGGAAACTGCGTAGGATGGAGAGTAGAAGTTGAAAAATTAGCAGATGCAGCAGGAGAAGCTGAAGAAGGAACGCTTTGGCTGGACTACAACCACTTGAATTTTAGCCTTCATGCGCCCTATGGGCATTTACCTTGGGTAGGCTATGGAGATATGGGAAAGTCGAAGAGATGGCGATTAGGATATTTACTTTCGCAGTTTGATACGGATGAATCCGAAGAAGTGTATCTAGCAGAATAATTATGGTCTACTGACCTTAACTTTCCAACGATTATTGAGATATTAACAGAATGTTATTTTTGAGGCTTATCAATGGCGTGGGAATACGATAAAACAAACTTCGATCGCAACCTGGCAGTCGTTATCGGCATCGATCACTACAAAAGTGACAGCATTCATGACCTGAGTACACCAGTCAGTGATGCTAGAGCGCTTGCCGATTTGCTAGAAACAGAGTACGAGTATAAACCTGAAAATGTCGTTCGCCTATTCGACTCAGCCGCCACGCTGACAGGACTCCAAACGCTACTTACTGATATCCTTCCCAATCAACTCAAGCCCACGAAAGGCGATCGCCTGATTTTCTACTTTGCCGGTCATGGCATTCCCCGCAACAGTAAGGACGGTCCAGAAGGATATCTAGTCCCCCAGGATGCAGACTGGCAGAAAGACGGCTCTTTTCTAGCCATGTCTGAGGTGTATGAGGCACTGAAGAGTAAACTGGAGTGTCATCATTTGCTAGTCATTCTGGACTGCTGCTTTGCTGGAACGTTTCGCTGGGCAGGTCGCCGGAAAATGATTCCGATTCTAGAAACGGTTCGGAAGGAACACTACGATCGCTTTATTCGCTATCCTGCATGGCAGGTTATTACCTCGGCGGCGCACGACCAAGAAGCGTTAGATGTGGCTAAATTGGCTGAGGACAAGCGCGGTGCTGTTGCGGATGAAAAGCAGGAACTGCATTCTCCGTTTGCGCTGGCACTACTCGAAGGATTGCGGGAAAACAAAGCAGATGTGATTCCAGATGGTGTAATCACTGCCCACGAACTGTATTTGTACCTAGAGCAGCAGGTCAGTCAGTTGTCTGGCTCTCGTCAAAAGCCTGGAATCTATCCCATGAGGCTAGAGTATGACAGAGGAGAGTTTGTCTTCACTAGACCTGGATTCACATCCGAACAACTTAAACCTGCGCCACTCCTGAATGAGAGCAATAATCCCTATCGCGGGTTGGCATCGTTTGATGAAAAACACGCCAACTTCTTTTTTGGTCGAAAGGTATTAGTTGAAGAACTCCAGCTTCGCCTCTCTCAACCCAATCGTTCGATCACGGTGGTTTTGGGAGCTTCGGGTTCCGGTAAATCCAGTTTAGTTAAAGCCGGATTGATTCCTGATTTGAGGCATGAATCAAACCCAGAGGTTTTGGGATTAAATCTCATTAAAGCTTGCATTTTAACAGAAACTATTCTTGCTGCCTTTCCTCAATTTCCTCCAAAACTCCTACCAATTTACTACGTACAGCAATGGTACATTCTCGATCCAATGCGTCCGGATCGTTCTCCATTTACAGCTTTAGCACGTGCCATTCTGCCCATTGCTCATCCGGAACTGATCGAGCAACTAGATCAAGTGAGTTTTCTTGATGAGGTGTTCAAACCCAAGGATGAAAGCGGTCAAGATAAGGGTGATGAACCAACGGATGCGTTTGTCAAACTAGCAGAATCTTGGAACAGTGCAACGCCAGAAGCTAAACTTTTGGTCGTTGAAGATTACTTCAAGCAGCTTTTGGCTTTGTGTCGCAATCCCCAAGAAAAGGAACAGTTATCGCAGCTTTATCGGGCAATTTTTGAAAAGCTAGAATCTCTGAGTAATACACTCCAGAATGAGCCGCAACACCTCACCCGTGTTATTAGAAAGTGGAGCGAAACTCATCCCGATGCCAAGTTGCTGTTAACAATCGACCAGTTTGAAGAGTTGATTACAATGAGCCAGGAGAGTCAAACAGAAACTCATGGCGGTGACAGGCAGGAGAGCGATTCTCGGAACGAAATAGTTGGTGAACGTGCTGCTGAACCCCAACCTTGGCTACCGTTTTTGCAGGTGCTTAGAGAGGCAATTGTTGAATGTCCTCAGCAGTTGCATATTGTGTTGACGCTACGATCGGACTTTGAACCACGTTTTCTTTCCTCACCACTTTCGGCTTACTGGAAAGATGCCCGATTCCCCGTGCGGGCAATGAATTTGGATGAGTTACGGCAAGCGATCGAAGGACCAGCCTTGAAGCAAGCATTGTACTTTGAGCCACCGGAGTTGGTGGGCAAGTTGATTGATGAGGTGGGGCAGATGCCGGGAGCATTGCCATTGCTCTCGTTTACCCTCAGTGAATTGTACGCCAAGCTGTACGATCGGTGGAAACCTGGTAGCACCGATCGCGCTTTGCGAATCAAAGACTATGAGGAACTCGGCGGAGTGGCAGGAGCGCTGACTCGTCGGGCAACAGAGGAGTATGACAATCTCATTAGAGATTTTGGTGAAGCATTGGGCAAGGCATACCAAGCAACGATGCGACGGGTGATGCTGCGGATGGTGACAATGGAAGGGGGTGGAGTTGCACGGCGACGGGTGTCGGAGTCTGAATTGGTATATCCAGATTCGGAAGAGAACAAGCGTGTGGCACAGGTGAGCGATCAGTTGGTCAAAGCTCGTTTGCTGGTGAAGGGGCAGGAGACTGGAGAACCCTACGTGGAGCCAGCGCATGATTTCTTGGTGCGAGGATGGGATAAGTTGCAGCAGTGGATCAAGAGAGAACAAGAAGACTTAACACTGCAACATCGTCTAACTCCGGCTGCAAATGACTGGAAACATGGCAGAGGAATGCTTTGGATTGAGGAAGTCGATCGCCTCGCTAAGTTGGAGAAGGTGCTTGAGGCAGAGACAGATAACTGGCTTAACCAATTGGAAACAGAGTTTGTCACACGCAGTATTAAGGAAAGGCAAGACCGAATCAAGAAATTGGAAGAGGATCTGCGGATTTCTGAACAGAGACGGGCAAGGGCAGAAATACGAGAAAAGGCAGTCAGAGCCGAGAACTTGCTTCAAGTTCAACCGCTGGACGCTCTAATTCTGGCGATTCAAGCAATAGGTCAAAACCTGGAGGAACTGCCAGAGGAAATTTTAGCTCCCGCTCAAATGAGCTTACATAGAGCGATGAAAACAGCCAGAGTAGCAATTCCCTTGCAAGGGCATGAACAGAACGTTAGTGCAGTCGCATTTAGTCCAGATGGGAGAATGATTGTTAGTGGCAGCGTTGACAACACTGTGCGATTGTGGGACATCCAAGGCAACCCCATTGGCGAACCGCTTCGAGGACATGAAAATTACGTCAGTTCAGTTGCCTTCAGCCCTGATGGAAAGATAATTGCTAGCGGTAGTTATGACAATACTGTGCGATTGTGGGACATCCAAGGCAATCTCATTGGCGAACCGCTTCGAGGACATGAAAATTATGTCAGTTCAGTTGCCTTCAGCCCTGATGGAAAGGTAATTGCTAGCGGTAGTTATGACAATACTGTGCGATTGTGGGACATCCAAGGCAACCCCATTGGCAAACCGCTTCAAGGACATGAGGGTGCTGTCAAATCAGTTGCCTTTGTTCATCCTGATGGGTGGATGGTTGTCAGCGGCAGTGAAGACAGTACGGTGCGGTTATGGGACATCCAGGGTAATCCCATAGGTGAGCCCTTGCGTGGACATCAAGGCGCTGTCTACTCAGTTGCACTCAGCCAAGATGGACAAATGATTGCTAGTGGTGGTGCTGATGCAACAGTGCGGTTGTGGAATATCCAAGGCAATCCTATCGGTGAACCGTTCCGAGGACACCAGCGTGCTGTCCTCTCAATTGCTTTTAGTCCTAATGGACGAATGATTGTCAGTAACGGTGCTGATGGCATAGCTCGGTTGTGGGATATTCAAGGCAAATTGATTGATGAACTACTTTGGAAAGCTGGAGGCATTCAAAGTTATAGCCCTGAAACTACCTTTAGTTTTGGTGGACAGTTTGAGGAACCTGTAGCCTTTGACATGCCCCTATGGACAGAGGAAGGCTTTGTTTATTCAGTTGCTTTCAGTCCTGATGGACAGATGATTGCCAATGGCAGTGAAGACAATATCCTACGATTGTGGGACGTTAGAGGTGATTGGACTGGTGGATCTTTTCACGGGCATGAGGGAGCGATTACCTGCGTGGCAGTCAGTCCTGATAGACAAATGATTGCCAGTAGCGGTGAAGACAAGACAGTACGGTTATGGAATAAGCAGGGTAAACCGATAGGTGAACCATTCCAAACACCTAACAGAGTGGATACACTTACTTTTAGTCCAAACAGTCAAATGATTGCTGGCTGTGGTATGGCTGGTGCAGTGTATTTATGGGATCTTCAAGGCAATCTGGTCGATGATCCTTTCCACGGTTATGGTCGTTTTAACGAAGCAATTGCCTTTAGTCTTGAGGGAAATGTGATAGTCAGTAAGGCAGGCGTTGATGCTGGGGTAGTTACTGTTGGTCAAATCTCTGTGAATGTCTCAAAGCAGGTCGTGTGTTTCTGGGATGTCAAAGGAAATCCAATTGGTGAGCCGATAGAAATAAACTATGGCACTCTTGTGAAAACAGTTGCCTTTAGTCCAAATGGACAAATGCTCGCTAGTAGTGACAACAAAGGCAGAATTAATTTTTGGGATATACATGGCTCTCTTATCTGTAAAACTGCACAAGGACATGAGAGCAATATTCTTCGTTCTGTTACGTCAATTACCTTTAGTCCTGACGGGCAAATGGTTGTTAGTGGCGGTAAGGAAAATACAGTGCGACTGTGGGATCTTCAAGGCAATCCACTGAGTGAACCGCTTCGAGGACACGAAAATTATGTCCGCTCAGTTGCCTTCAGCCCTGATGGAAAGATGATTTATAGCAGTAGTAATGATAGAACTCTTCGATTGTGGGACACCAAAGGCAATCCAATTGGTGAAACGCTTCAAGGCTTGGCAGGTGCTTTTTCAGTCACATCTACTGTTGATGGAAGATCGTTAATTATTAGTGGCGGTTCTGACGGAACGTTGCAATTTTGGCGAGCTGGTTGGCGGGCTTGGCTTGAAGTTTGCTGCGATCGTCTACGTTATCATCCAGTTTTTAATAATCCTGAAACAGAGGCGCAAAAGTTTGCTTGCAAGACTTGTTGTATTCAGCGAGGCCGAACATTAGCTATAGAAGGGAATATAGAAGCTGCAATCCTCGAATTTAAAACGGCTCTGAACTTAGATTCAGACTTGAAGATAGATCCTGAATTTGAGGCTCGACGCCTGAGGGCTATGGAGTTAATCGAACAAGGCAAAGCTCTAGCTTTGAGAGCAGATATAAATGGAGTAATTACAAAATTTGAGGAAGCTTTGAAATTAAACGCTAGCTTGCAGCTAAATTCCCAAGCGGAAGCAAGGCAATTAATGGCAGAGCTTTTCGTTAAAAATGGAAAATGGTTGGCTGAGAGGGGATGTATCGAGAAAGCAATTACAAGATTTGAGCAAGCTCAAGAATTGGATCTAAACCTAAAGTTAAACTTGCTAATTGAGGAAGCAAATCAACTCTCGGCTCCTTATTTGCTGAAAAAAGGCAAGCAGCTTGTGAAGGAAGGAAAACTAGACGAGGCAATCAAAGCTTATTCAGCAGCTAGGGTGTTAGACCCCAGACTAGAGTTCGATCCCATGTTTACTAAAGTTGCTGAAGATTGGAATTCTCTTTGTTGGTTTGGTAGTCTTCATGGGTATGCAAATAATCCTACTGTTATAGCTGCTTGTGAAAGTGCGGTTAGACTTGAACCTGAAAGCGACTCATATCGAGATAGTCGAGGGGTTGCTAGAGCATTAGCTCGTGATTTCCAAGGAGCGATCGAAGATTTTCAGTTCTATATTACCCATACTGATTACGAAGCTGATAAAGCACAACGTCAGCAATGGATCGATTCACTCCGTGCTGGAGAAAATCCTTTTACTCCAGATGAGATTAATAAGCTACTTAATGAGTAGTCCACTTCTAACCTGTACCTGAGAATTCTTTCTGTTAGAGGCAGCGTCATTGATGGCAAACTTTACTCAAAATTTGGCGATCGTCATCGGCATCAATCAATATCAAAACGGTATTGCCGAGTTGAAAACAGCAAAACCGGATGCTGAAGAACTCGCTAACCTATTAAGAGACGAGTATCAGTATCAAGTTGAGCTAATCACGGATGACACTCCGCGTAAGCCAACACTGAAAGATATTGAGAACCTGATCACCAAGTGGTTGCCAGAAAAACTCCAGCCACCTGCCGAAAACAATCGCCTGCTCTTCTACTTTGCCGGACATGGGATGCCCCTCGAAAGCGACGACGGACCGAGAGGATTTCTGCTGCCCCAGGATGCCGACCCAAAAGACTCAAAAACCTTCTTACCCATGCAGGTGCTGCACGATGCCCTCGTTGCCCTTCCCTGCCATCACCTCCTCGTCATCTTGGACTGCTGTTTTGCCGGAACCTTTCGCTGGGCAAGCACCCGCAAAATGATTCCGATTCCAGAAACCATCCACCGAGAACACTACGATCGCTTCATCCGCTATCCGGCATGGCAAGCCATCACCTCTGCTGCCCACAACCAGGAAGCCCTCGACTTTTTGAGCGATAAGCGAGGTATCAGTAAAAAGTCGCAGGAGCAGGAGAAAAAACACTCGCCTTTTGCAGAAGCCCTGTTTGAAGCCTTACAAGATGGCGACCCCGATGAAAAGGGCAGGCGATACAAAAAAGCCGACTTAACCAAAGATGGGGTGATTACTGCCCCCGAACTTTATCTTTACCTGCGCGACAGTGTAGAAACTCGCTCTAGCGATCGCCAAACCCCCGGACTGTATCCCCTAAAAAAACACGATCGCGGCGAGTACATCTTCCACGATCCAAACTTTGACCCCCAAACTCTGAGCAAAGCCGACCCCATCGATGAAACCAACAATCCCTATCGGGGGCTAAAGCCGTTTGAAGAGGAACACGCACACTTCTTCTTCGGCAGGCAAGAACTCATCGAAACCTTGTATGCGCGTATCGCTGCACCAGACCACTCACTGACCGTTGTTTTGGGAGCCTCCGGTTCCGGGAAATCCAGCCTCGTCAAGGCGGGACTGATTCCGTACCTGAGAGAATCGTCCAAACCCCCCATCAACTCCCTCCATCAGTGGCACATCCTCAACCCCATGCGTCCCGGTGAATCGCCCTTCGCTGCTCTAGCCAGAACCATTTGGGCGATTGCTGATATACCCACTACAGTCGAACTCGACTCGCTGGGCTTTCTCAGTGAACTGCTCAACCAGAAAACCGAGCAACTCAACACTCAAGTTGCCAAGGCTTCTAACGAACCTGGAGAAACGAGCCGCAGCACGCAACGCTTAAAGCAGGAAGCTGAGAAATTCGCCCAAATTACTATAACCTGGAATCAGGACACCCACGCTGCCAAGCAACTGCTGATTGTAGAGCATTTTGAGACACTCTATGCCCTCTGCCAAACTGAAGGAGAGCCAGAATCCCAACAGCAGCAGCAACTGAAACAAGTCTTCCTAGCTTGCCTCAATCCCCTGACTGGGCGCTTGCAATCTGCTCCCAACTCCTTGGTTGAAATCGTCAAAGCCTGGAGCCAGAAGCATCCTGGTGTCAAATTATTGCTCGTCATTGACCAGTTTGAGGAGTTAATCACGCTCAGTCGCAAAGCTCAACCCAATCAGCCGAGTGATACTCCGGAAGAATGGCAACAGTTCTTGCAACTGCTGGAGACAACCTTAGCTGCAAACTTCCCCCAACTTCGCATCATCGTCACACTGCGTTCCGACTTTGAACCCCGTTTCCTGAACTCCGAAGCCCTCAAATCCTACTGGACGAAAGCCCGGTTTCCAGTACGCGCTATGCGCTCGGACGAATTACGACAAGCGATCGAGGGACCAGCATCGGAAATGGCACTCTACTTTGAACCCGCCAACCTGGTTGATCGCCTGATTGACGAAGTGGGTCAGATGCCTGGAGCATTACCCTTGCTCTCCTTCACCCTCAGCGAATTCTACATCAGACTTGCCGAGAAGTGGAGGGATGGGGAAAGTCGCGATCGTGCCCTCACAATTGATGCTTCCTTTGATAAAGAAGGAGGCGTAGCTGGCTCTCTGACTCGCAAAGCGAATGAGGAGTACAACAAGATAGGCGAAGACAATAAATTAGGTGAGGCTGCACAAACAACAATGCGCCGAGTCATGCTGCGGATGTTAACCATTGAGGGTGGAGGAATAGCACGGCGACGGGTTCCGGAATCTGAATTGGTGTATCCAGATGATGCAGAAAACATCCGTATAGAGCAAGTAATTAACCGCCTCGTTGACGTTCGCCTTCTGGTAAAGGGACAACAAGAAACAGGAGAACCTTATGTGGAGCCAGCCCACGATTTTCTGGTGCGAGGTTGGGGGATGTTACAGGACTGGCTCGATGAAGAGAGGAAGCAGGAAACTCTAGAGCTACAACAACGGTTAGCTGCTCAAGCTAATGATTGGGATAGAAATAATCGACCTAATGGTTTGCTGTTGCCGGATGGCGATCGGCTTCAGCATTTGAAACAGATACTTAAATCGGCTAATAACTGGTTTAACCAGCGAGAGAAAGAGTTTATTAACAGCAGCATTGAGCAGGCTAAAAAACTTCGGACAAGACCAGAACTACTACAAAAAGCAGATAGAGTCCGAATTTTGCTTCCGGTTCAGCCTTTAGAGAGTTTAGTTTTGGCAATTCAAGCAATGGGACAAAATCTAGAGGATCTGCCAGAAGAAATTCTTACACCTCTCCAAAGTAGCTTGAATCTAGTAATGGAACAGGCTAGAGTCTCAATTCGTTTTGATGGACATGAGGGTAATATAAATTCAGTTGCTTTTAGCCCAGATAGCAATTTGATTGTCAGTGGAGGTCAAGATAAAACAGTACGTTTATGGAATTTACAAGGGAATCAAATTGGCGAGGGCTTCCGAGGGCATGAGGGTAGTGTCTATTCAGTCTCCTTTAGTCCTGACGGCAAAACGATTGTCAGTGCTGGTGATAAGACGGTGCGCTTATGGAAGCTTAATGGCGAACCTATTGGAGAACCTTTTGAAGGTCATGGAGATATTGTCCTGTCAGTTGCCTTTAGTCCTGACGGCAAAATGATTGTCAGTGCTGGTGATAAGACGGTGCGCTTATGGAAGCTTAATGGCGAACCTATTGGAGAACCTTTTAAGGATGATGGGGTCACGCTAGTTGCCTTTAGTCCTGATAGCAAGATGATTCTTAGTACAAGTTACAATGCGGTACACCTGTGGGATATTGATGGCAACTCCATTGGGCATCCCTTTCGGCATGAAAGCCCTGTCCAGTCAGTTGCCTTCAGTCCAGATGGCACCATGATTGTTAGTGCAAGTTGTATCAGGGGAAAGGGGAATGGGAAGGTGTACTTGTGGGATATTGATGGCAACCTCATTGGGCAACCTTTTCAGGCTCATCAGACTTCGGTCGAATCAGTCGCCTTTAGTCCCGATGGCGAGATGATTGTCACTGGAAGTGAGGACAGGACAGTACGTTTGTGGAAACTTAATGGCAACCCCATTGGGCAACCTTTTCGGCATGAAAGCCCTGTCCAGTCAGTTGCCTTTAGTCCAAATGGCACCATGATTGTTAGTGGAACTAGGGGAAGCTTTGATAGCTTCTTCAATATGGGAGAGAAGAATGGTTTCTTGCGATTATGGGATGCCAATAGCAGCTCCATTGGGCAACCTTTTCAGGGTCATCAGAAGTCGGTCGAATCAGTTGCCTTTAGTCCCGATGGCGAGATGATTGTCACTGGAAGTGAGGACAGGACAGTACGTTTGTGGAATCTCAATGGTAAGCCTATTGGAAAGCCTTTTCAGGGTCATGAAAATTCTATTTATTCTGTCGCTTTCAGTCCAGATGGCAGCAAAATTGTCAGTGCAAGTACGGACAAAACAGTGAGACTATGGGATCTCAATGGCGAACTTATTAAGCAGCTTTGTCAAGGACATGAGCTTTATTCAATCCTCGTCAGTCATAGTACAGTAATAATTCTTAGTGGAGATATAGATTCAAATAGTTACAAGACGGAAACAGTACGTTTGTGGGATATTAATGGAAATTTTATTGGGCAACCCTTTCTAGAATGTGAGGGAGATCTCACTTCAATTACTCTTAGTCCCGATGGTAGCAGAATCGTCAGTGGGAGCAGAGACAAGACGATTCGCATCTGGGATTTGAAGGGTAACTTTTTAGAAAAAACTTTTCAGGGTCAGGCATCGATCAGGTCGGTAACTTTTAGTCCTAAAGGAGAGTTTATTGTCAGTCATGACTACGATAAGACTGTCTGCTTGTGGGATCTCAATGGAAACCTTATCGGACAGTTCTCTCCGAACGATGATTCTGATGAGTTTTTACCAGTTTTTATTGCTCCCATCGTCAGCCCTGATGGTCAGTTGATATTAGGGCGGAATACGACCCACAGTATACGTTTATGGGACTTAAAGGGCAATCCTGTGGGAGGATCTCTTCATGCTCAAGATCAAGTGTTCAGGTCATTCGTCTTTAGTCCTGATGGTCAGTTGATTGTAACTGGAGGTACTGACGGAACTATTCGTTTATGGCGGGGTCAATGGCGAGCATGGTTACAAGTGTGTTGCGATCACCTCCGTTACCATCCCGTTTTCACCAATCCTGAATCGATTGAAGATCCACAACAGCGTGAGATTACGATCGCAGCCTGTGAAACTTGCCAAAAGTATGTCTGGAATAAGGAAGAAGATATCTCAGTTTAGGCGATGAGGTATGGGCACTTTATGCGATTGTAAGCTCAAGATGAGAGGCGATGCACTGATGCTACTGGAATTTTCAGACAGTTGAGCGATCGCCCCCTTTACCGAGGCAAATCAGTTTTCTAACCATGCGCTTTGGGGAGGAGCGATCGCTCTTTAGGTGCTAGCTGCCGCTTCAGCAGCACTGGGAGTTTCAGGAACATCAGAGGATGGCAAAGTTTGCTGCCATGCGTCACACGTAAATTCGGCGACTCCCTTAGAAACTCGCTTGATAATCAGCGTTGAAACTAAGGCAGCAATGGCTGGGGCTAATCCCAGGTTTGCTGTTAGAAACGGAGCTAGCATTCCTGCGGCTTTGGCAACGTTCTTATCTAAATCCCGATCCAGCAACTTCACCAGTTCTTGCATCGTTTTATCAGACCCTTCACCTTCCAATGGCGTACATAGAAGCTTGTAGGCTGCCGGGTTAATCCAATTGAAAAGATGACGACCAGAATTTAAGAACTTTGGATTGATCGCTGATTTGGCTGCCACACCTACATCTATAGAATCCAGAGAAGCCGGATCTGCACCCCCTCCTCGTGCCCCACGCCCTGCCACTTCATCCTCTATTGCTTGAGCATGGGAGCCTAGCTGAGCTTCCAATACATCATCATCCAGCTCCCACAAACTCTCTACAAGGGCTTCAATTTCTGCCACTGTTACTCATCTCCGGATTTTAGTTAACTGAGTGTTACTGATTATTCATCGCCTAGTAAGCAATCTCCGGAAACAGTCAATATCCTTTAGATCGATTAGGATTAGTACAGCCTTTTCAAGTAAAAAGACTCTACCGATTTCCAAGCGCGATTGTCGTTCATATCAATATCAGGAACTTTGAACGCAATTTTCCGGCGGCAACCTGTACTCAACAACTACAGAATCCGAGACATTCACATCCGAATGTGGAAGTTTCAGATAATAGCAAACCCAGGCATTTTGACGGTCTAATTGGTTGTCGGTACTCGGAGCAAAAAAGAGAGGAATGCAAGGCGAGTGATTGAACCCGTACTGCCCGAAATAAGTCTCTCTGATTAGTTGTTAAAAATCTCATGACTTCTCCCTCAATAAGGATAAAACTCTGACTCTGAAGGCTGGCGGAAATTGCCGGGATTTGCAGGAGCCGTACCGCCGCTTTCGACTCCGCCGCTACCAACACCAGCAGGCAGGGAAGCAGGATTTGCAGGAGAAACAGGCAATGAATTATTAGCTGGTTGCGGTGAAGGAACTGTAAAAGAAGGAGCAGAAGTAGAAGGAGTCGCAGTTGGAAAAACTGCTGCGGGCATCAAGCAATAAGTGTAATAGCGCGCTGCCACCGCACTTCCAAACATCACGGTTCCTGCCGGATACGTGCGACAGCTTCGGCCTGTTGCTGGTGGAGAAATTCTCGCGTTGTTGCTGGAATTCTGCGGTTGACTCGCAGGTCGCTCAAATCCTCCCGGCGAATTGAAAAAGTTGCCTCCATCAGTCGAAACGGTCGATCGATCCGACGTCCCCAAAAAAAAGCCATCCCAATTGAAATTGCTGGAAGAATTGGTAGCAGGAAAAAAGGGTGTTTCCCCCAACATCGGAGCGCTCTCAAAACCTGCAACGCCAGAACCAAAACCATCGGAAGTCGGTAAAGAAAGTGGTTGTGGCGGCCCCGCAGCAGGAACTGCTGTAGCCCTCAGCGAATAGCGATTTGGAACCGTCGAAGGGTCTTTTGACATCACGATTACTTTGTAATAACCGCTCGCTGCTGGCAAAAACGTAAAATAGGGATACTGACTGAAACCCACCTGTCGGTTTGAAGAATCAAAAATTGCAAAAACTGGATTGAAACCGCGTACCTCTGCTCTAAAATCAAACAGAACTTTTTCACCTGCATTCGCTCCAAATAAATGCTCCTCTCCTCGAAGTTGCTGGACAGGATTGCTGCTTTCCCAAAAGTTGGTAAAACGATAAATTGGGCTAGTCGTTCTTACGGCACCAACAACGGGTTCGTTATTCTTCAGTACGGCTGCAACAACAGGCTTAGCAACTACTAAGAAAATCGATGCAGTTAAAATGGCTCCCCAGAAAGTTGAGAATTTCATGATTTTTTTCCTCAAAAACAACCAAGAATTAATGATTGATGCAGTCTAATGACTGCGTTTGACTACAATTAATTCAGAACCGGGATGTACGCCTAATTCCCTTAAAGTACCTGCCCTCAATTCCAAAACTGTATCCACCGGATGCGGGTAATAAACGGGTTTACAATCAGAATGCGCCGCACCGCGACGAAGCAAACATGATTTAACATTCGATGCCATTTTTACAACAGTCCCAGAGCGCAAAAACACCACATCAAGAGAAGCTTCCATATTCGGCATGACCACTGCTACAGATACTGGAGGGTCTACAACAAACATCATTCCCCGGTTGCTTGGAAGTGGCGGTCGAAACTGCAAACCCTTTTCTTTCTCTTCAGAACTGCGGGCTACTTCTAACTCAATTCGCCTGCTTCCCGATATCAAATAGGCTCCAACTTGCAGGTACTGTGCCTGTCGGGAGCGGTACTGTACGAATGTTCGCAGCGCCACAACTGAAGGCAGTAAAAGCAGCAAACTCCAACCCAAAAAAGTGTTGGCTATAAACACTTTTTCCGAAAATCTTTCCCAATCGAACTTTAACCAATTTATCAACATTTACGTAATCCTCATTTCCTGCTGCTTTGTACGTCGGTATAGGCGAAGCTGTGGAACCAATTTATCAACATTTACTTAATTCCTCGTTTTCTGCTGCTTTGTACGTCGGTATAGGTGAAATTGTGGAACCAATTTTATCGCTCAAGATTTACTTGATACCTCCTCTCCCCAAAAGGTAGAAAGTACGGGTGCAAATAAACTCGTATCGGGACTGGAAGCAGGCACGGAAACGTAGCGCGATGAATTTTCCATTGCCAGGATTCTATCTGTATCTCTTACGAATAAAGGCGTTATTTTCTTCCTTTCTTCTAAAAAATCATTCAGTTCCAATCTGACAATGCCACGTAAAGTTTTAGATTCGATTAACAAAGGCAAAATCAACAAATCGCTTTCGGGTAAATTGACCAAACACCTCAATTCTTGAATCTGCTCTCTATCTCTTTTGTTCCAAAGCAAAAATTCCGAGTTTTTACCGCTCAAGATATTCGCTATTTCTCTAGCTTTTTTTTGAGCAGCGGCTTCTACCATGCGGGCAAGTTCTGCTCCAACAAAATTGTTAGTCATGTTCAACAAAATCTGCCAATCGCGGTCTGAAAGGGGAGATTCTGAAGTATTTTTGTATCTGTTATCAAAACGAGCAGCGTGGAGTTCCACAATTTGCTTTCGCTCGCACGCTTGCGGAAATCCCACGTAGAAAATCGCATCAAATCGGCCTGAACGGGTTAGCTCCGGGGGTAGCGCCGCGAGGCGATTGAGAGTAGCAATTACAAAAGTGTGACCCGTTTTATCTTGCAGCCAAGACAGCAATTGACCGAGAATTTGAATGCTATTGCCAGACTCGCCAGAAAGAGAACTGGAATTAGAAGAAAAAAGCTTATCCAACTCATCAAAATAGAGCACGCTAGCTCCTATTGCTTCTACTCGCTGCAAAACACAGGACAAATATGCCGCCCCCCCAGCAATCAGAGCACCCACATCGACGCTCACCAAGGGTACGCCCAATTTAGAAGAACAAACAGACGCGGCAAATGTCTTGCCGGTACCGGGCGGCCCTACCAACAGCCAACCTTTCGGCAGGGGAATAGAAAAGCTTCTCGCCATCCCAGAAAATTGAAATTTTACGTCTTCTAAGGCATTTCTCAGCAAGTCTAACCCCCCGAATTCGCCCAAAATTGAAGGTTCCTTAAAAGTCAATCCCAATTCCCGAAACTTGCCAATTTTATACTGACGCAGGCTACTAGATATGTCTGAAGATTTTCCGTAATAACCTTGCTGCCAAAGAGTTACTCCCCTAGCGATTTCTTTCAAAAACAAACCAGACATCGCACTAACTAGCTGTTCCAAATCTGGTCGATTCAAACCAAAATCTGCGGATAATCGAGATGCTTCTTCAACCAAATGCTCTCTGTCGGGCAGTGGCAAAAAGACTGAAGGCACTAAACCTTTTAAATAGTCGTCTACCCGCAGCCCATTTGTAGAAAGCAATACTAAAAAATTACTGCCACCGCTAGCTGCAAATTTAAAGTACAAATTGGCAACTATTGCGGATAGTTGCAGTTGCCTTTCTTCTGAGTTGAAATCAGAAATGCTGCGAATTTGCATGAGTTCCTGCATATTCTCGATTACAAATATACCCGGAGTGTCTGTTATGCACAAATACTTCAAAATATCAAAAATGCCGCAGCAATCGGGAGCTACGAAACTGTGAGGACGAGAAATATCTTGAAATCGACAAGAACCAAAGTCCCAAAAATAGCAAGGTATTTTAAATTCTAATGAAGCTTCTTCAAGTAATTGAAATGCAGAGGGTCGCTCTATCAAAGGAGCCACAAATTCTACTGCCCAACCGGCAGAAGCCATAATACCTGATAGCGCGTTTGCATGAGCCATAAATCATCCTCGTTGTTTTACATTGCCCTTATTAGCGGGGGACTTATCCACCCCAAAATCCCAATAGTTAAAGTTCTAACTGTGCTTTTTTCGACTGTTTAGAATTAGATTCATAAGGTCGAGACTGACTCGGCTTCATTTTCATCAATTCAGGAAGAGCTTTTTCAAAACGCTCCAAATCTGCTTCAGTCATGCGGCTGCGGAAGTTTCCGCAACCATCGTCTATCAGCAAACAGCGGCGATTTGGATCGTCGATGCGGCACCGACCGTCTGGAGTGGCTTTCCAAATATAGTGCGCCCCTTTCACTTCAACAGGCGTACCGACTGAGGCTGAAAATTCAACTAAATGCTCCACTACATAACGCAATCTAGAATCGCTACCCAATGATTGAGATGGTTGAAATTGAGATGGTTGAGATTGCGATGATTGAGATTGAGATGACTGAGATTGAGATGACTGAGGTTGAGATGACTGAGGTTGAGATGATTGAGATTGCGATGGTTGAGACTGAAGTGATTGCGATGCTTCCAGTATTGGTGCGAATGACGACGGCGAAAGTACCGATTTCTCTGGAGTAGCTACCGCGCGACTTCTCAGTTTTACAGCGGATTGCTTCTCTCCGACAGAACCCCCGACAGCTTCCTTTACAGGTTCTACAACTACTTGCTTACCTCGATTCAGTTCTTCAATAATGCGCCTGGGTTCTTCGCTTAATGACGAATTGTCGCGAACTTTAAAAAAAGACGCAAAATAATTTGACTCAAAACCAGCACCTACAAATTTATTAACTAAAACAGTACCTTCAGCATCGGTTTGAAGTACAGGTTTGCCTGCAAAATCAATTCGCAAATCAGCGGCACCGGGCAATACTGAGCCTTCTGCAACATTTTTAAGAGCATCTAAAGTTTTTGGCAAGCCTGGATTGTAAAATTTACCAGCCATACCGGAAAGAGTGTCTATTTTTGAACCGCCTGCATACCCAAAAAGTAGGACATCTCCCATGCTTATTTGCATCCCACTTTCTAAATTTCTTTTTCTTTCGTCTGCTTCTAACTTTCGCCGCTCATCTTCCTCTTGTTGAGTCAATTCCCGCAAACGTCGCGCTGCTTCTTCTTCGGCTTGCTTAAAAGCTATTTCAGCACTGACAACAGCGGCAATTACGGATCTAAAAAAAGACTCTTGAAATGAAACTATTTCTCCTGTACTCACAGATTGCATTTAACGTTACCTCACTTTTAAATACTTATCAGGGCAAAGAGAAAAAATCAGCACGACTGGTTTGGACAAAACCTGAACCTGGAAAAAATCAGCATGACTGATTAGAATAAAACCGAAGGTTCCTTAGCACCCGACTCTGCTGGCTCTGGAAATAGCTCTTCAGCAAGATTTCTGCGCTCTTCAAATTGCTGCCGCCGTTCTTCATCAGAAATAGTGCGACTGTTTTGCTCCAATAAAGTATTGCGTATTGCGTCCCATTTTGACTCGGCCCAATTCATCTGTTCGATGTCGGCTTGCGGAACTTTTATGCTTTGAATGCTGGGAACGTAAGCCTCTTTAGAAGGCCCGCCCTCGGTATACCCCGGATTGATTACTACTGCCCTACCCACTCCTAACTTGAGAAATTGAGCGGGTTCTAGCAAGTATTTTTTATTGGTTTGTTCCCCATAACTGGTAGAATTGCCACTCTTACCCGTGCTGGTAGATTTAGAACGAAAGCTAATTTCTTCTTCTCCTAAATAGTCGGCAAATACCTTGGCGCTTTCCGGGTCTTGCGGGTTAAAGATAATCTTATGAGCCGTACCGCCAATTATAGCTCTTGCCAGGTCTTTGCCGTAAAACTTCTCTAGTTGCGCCATATTTTGGTAGCCCAAAATGCCCACAAAACCGTCTTCTCTATTTTCGTTCAACCAATTAACTAAAGCTGGTAAATAAAGCGTAGGTAGTTCGTCTAGGGCTACCACCAAACAATCCTTTCTGGGAACAGTGCGCGAAACGTTGCGGGTGACAACCATGTGCAGGATAGCTGCTAACAGTGGCCCGACAATATCTCGATTGTTCCTGTCCAAGCCGAATACAATCATCTGCTTGCCTTCTAAATCTAAAGGCAATGAAGTTTCACCGCAAAAAGCACCAATAAAATCTTTTTTCAGGAACCGCATAAACATCCGCTGGGCTGTACCGACAATACCGGAAACAGTTTTTTCGGAATCCTTGACGCTAATTAACTGAGAAAGCGGGCGTGTTGTCCAAACTTTTAGTTTAGTTTTGGAAGCTTCATCCATTCTCCCGGCTAAATTAGAAAGGCTCAAAATCGCTTGTGCCATCATCAAATCACAGTATTCTTTTTTACCAGTTAAAGTCGCTACAGCCTTTGTTACTAACAACAAACCCTCAACTAAACTGTCTCCTGCTTCTTCAAAAAACTTATCTCCTGAACCGCCTCCAGAATTAAAATTTTTGCCGATTACTTGTGCTAACTGACCCGCAGCTACGGCATCTTCTTCATCTCTAATTAAATCCAGGGGATTGCACGTTTCCGATTCAGGACGACCAGGAGCAAAAACTCGAACTGCATAGCCGCGTTTTATGGCATAAGCTACAGCTCTTTTGCACTGTGCGGGATACTTGAAATCGTACAGAAGCAGGGGAAATCCCTGATCCAAAGTCGATCTAATTAGCGGGTCAATAACTGTAAAAGTTTTGCCACAACCAGCAGCTCCAATTACGGAAACACCTCGCTGCACGTCCGGTAAATAAAACGATCGCTCTGTACTGCCAATTTTGCCGATCCAGGCTGCTGTCTGCTGTATTCTGCTGGGAGGTTTATCGCGCAGCAAACCCGCATCTCTCCACATTTCCTTAAGTTTTTCATCCATAAACTCAGGCTGTCCTACGTACAAAGCAACGCTGTTGCGGGTAGGTTTAGCTATTTGCTTTTTGGCTTTGCGACCGGCCGACGATATTTCTGATTTGCCGGCCCACCGAGATGTGGCAATCTTTCCTTTTTTTCCCCCACCAAACATCTGCAAAATCAAAACAGCGGCCAAGCATCCCAATAAAGTCATGCCGTTTTGAGATTTGGCAAAGGTCATCGCATTGCCCAAAGCGGCCTGGAACCCGTCGCTGGAACTTGCGGCGGATGAGGAACCTACCAATGATGAGGAAGTTGCTGATGACAATAAACCTAATGATGAAGAAGTTGCTGATGACAAGGAACCTACTGATGACAAGGAACCTACTGGGAGCATCCCGATTTTGCAAGTTGTCTCAAAATACAACGGCAGTATAGGGCTTTCAAGGGATATCAGCGATGATTTTGCAAAATCGGGATACTCCCAACCTACTGATGAGGAACCTACCAATGATGAGGAACCTACTAATGATGAGGAACCTACCAATGATGGGTAATTTACTGTTACAATCAAGTCGTTATCTCGATTCATTATTCTACCCTCAAAAAACTCGAACCAAACCAACAGTATTGACTTTCTACTTCACCGCTGTTATCAATACTCTTTTGTGCGATCGCTAAACACGGAATCCCTTTGTTGACCACCGACAAAAACTTAAATTTTGGCTCGGCCGATCGCAAAAGCGTGCTTAACACTTTTTGTCGATCGATGTAAATAGAATACAAGCAGCCTCCGACGCCGCATAAATTTTGAGAATTGAATCGAAAGACCTGAGCAGAGTCACGACCTGAGCTGGAAACAAAAGGCAACCGCAAAACTTCCATTTTTGATTTATCAAAAGTTTCGACACCAGCCGAATTAATGTAATTTTCTTGAACTACATTACTTAATAAGCTGGGTTCTATTTGTGATGCGTTACTCCAAGTAGATAAACCGGAATTCGTAACAGATAAATTCCGAAACACGGAAAAACCCAACAGCAACAGTACCGCCAGCGCTGCTATTGCCAAATACAACCGAAGCCTCAAATTCAACTTAAACCCACTTATCGCCTTCGCTAAATTGTTCATACAACCTCCTAGATGGAACATCAATTGTTATTTACGATTGCCCGCAGCATTCGTAATGATAAACATTCGTTCTTGAGACACAATTTTTAATCAATGAGACACAAGTTTTAATCAAGTCGTTTCTCCTTCCAACGTGCAAAAAAATACATATTTGACAGAAAGCAAAGTTGAAAATAGGGATACGGTATTATTTTCAAAGTTAAGATGCTTGAACTTTTCAATTCTTCAATCACAAATCACCAATCTCCAAATCGGTCAATTTTTCAATTGTTCAATTCTTCAATTGTTTGACTTCAACGCACTTTGCTGAAACTTTGATAAGACTCTGCTACCTTTTTGCCGTAACCAAACACCGAGTAATAACCGCGAATATCTGATGCGGGAGAATCCACTGGAATAGCTGGGCCTCCATATTGCATTTGCCCGATTCTTTCGATCGCCCGCTGACCAGAAAATGGTTGACCGGTCTGAGGATCTGTCTGAGATAGGGCAGAATCGATCGACCTTTTTGCGATTGCTTCAAACACTTCTTTCTGAGCTTCTGAAGGAAAAACTTCACTCAAGCGATCCGGAGTCACAGCCTCTCCTTTATCCAATTTCGATAACACCTCAGAACCCCCAGGGCGAGACGATATGGCGAACCGAACATCAGGCCTGTAACTCATGAGTCCGTAAGCACCCAAACCGGAGCCACAGTTGCCGGTTCCGTCGCAGGTGTGGGTTCCCACTGAATTGAAATTGCCCTCAATTCCCTGCATGGAACTGCCCAAAGCATCGAGAGAAATGCCTTGATACGGAGCTCCTGCACCGCCGGAATCTGCGGGAGTATCTGAATAGGGTGCTCTGGACGTATCTGAATTGGATGCTCTGGACGTATCTGAATTGGATGCTCTGGATGTATCTGAATTGGATGCTCTGGATGTATCTGAATAGGGTGCTCTGGACACATCTGAATTGGATGCTCTGGATGTATCTGAGCTGGATGTGCCGACTCTGGACGTATCTGATTTGGACGTGCCTGCCACCGACGTGTCCGAGTTGGATGCACCTGCGACCGACGTGTCCGATTTGGATGCACCTGCGACCGACGTATCCGAGTTGCCAGAATCTGTACCGGTGCTGCTGCCATCCCGTTTTTGCGTCGAAGGAGACGCGGCATGAGTGGGAGTTGAGGCTCCTCCAGCACTGGGAGAAACTGCATCTACAGACCCCAAAAACACGTCGCTGAACTTCTCTTCGTAAGCCAGCCAAGGAATCGGGCCGAGGTAGTAGGGCGTACAGCCCAAATCCACAAATGCCGATCGCGAACAAAACCTCAAAAATAACGCCGTTGTGAATCGGCCCTGAGTCTCGGAAACATCCCACACCGCTACTTTGAACGCAGGCCCGAATGGCAACCTACCGGTCGGCTCTTTGCCGCCGTTGACTTTGCCAAGAATTCCGCGCCCTCCTTTAACAGTCTGGTATTTGCCGGAAACCCACTGCCGGCCGCGCACCAATTCCGAGCCGGAAAATTCAACGTGAGCGCATTCTTTCTGACAGGGAACTCCAAAACCCTCGACATCTGAACCGGACATGGTTCGAGCTCTGTTTTGTTCTTTGGTACCAAACACGATATCTACTGTGCCGACTGATGTACCGACGGGAGAAATACCGCCGGGAAGCTTGGATAGGGGTACATCCTTAAGACCCGGAACATCGCTAATCTTGGCTGCTTGCCATTTATCGAGAGTTCCCAAAGGCGTTTTTTCTAAATTGGGAATTGATTTGAGAGGGTAATTTTGCAGGGGCAAACTCGACATCGACAGGCTCCCCAAATGAGGAGATTCTTTGAGAAAAGAGCCTAAAGTTTGTTGGGGGTTAAACTGCTGCAATTGCTGAAAATTCAGGCTCGTCTTCAGCAAATCCAAGACTGGTTTTACTTGAGCGATCGGGAAATTAGCTAAATTGGGAACTGCTTTGACCAAAGAAGTCAAATTTTGCAAGCGAGACAAGCCAAAATCTGAGAGTTTTAAATTGAGCCAACTGACCCGATTTTTCTGATTTTATTGGCTACTGGCCGATTGGAGGTGCTGATTCAAGAGCGTCCTAAACCAGAGGATTTTGAGTTAGCGTTTGATCAGTGGGTGGGGCGGATTAACAAGACTTTGGCGAGTTACGAGCGAGTGGCGGTTGAGAAGCAAGAGTAGCAAATTGCTGAGGCTGTTAATTCTCTGGTGCGTCAGACGGAATTGACTCGGTAGAGAACATCGGCTCTTGCGTTGATACCGGCTGCGGGTATCCTGTAGGTGGCATTAAGTGCTGGTGCTGTGATGGGGTGGATGGATTTACTTTGGTCGCAAGGAGGGTTTGCGCCGGGGGAACCAGTTCATTTGACTCAAGAGCAGGCGGATGCTTTGCGGTGGGCGACTAGCGCTGAGGGGAAATTTGCTCGGAATTTGATAAGGTGGAATTCGGATAGCCTTTCTAGTTTAGAATGTAAAAACGATGTTCGGCGTTTGGGGGTGACTCTGGAGGTGAGAGGATGTCCGGCTAATTCGGGGTTCTGCACGATTTGGGTGGAACCTGTGGAGAAGCGTAGGTTTAAGGATTAAATGCTTGGAGTAATAAATTAGGACACAAGGAGTTAGAGAAATGAATAATATATCAAGTCGCCAGATTAGAGAAACATTCCTGAGTTTTTTTGAGAAAAAAGATCATCTCCTCATACGTAGTGCATCGTTGCTTCCACAGAATGATCCAACCCTTCTCTATATCAATTCGGGGATGGCACCCCTGAAAAAATATTTTCTAGGGTTAAGCCAGCCTCCTCATCCTAGGCTTTGTAATGTCCAGCTTTGTATCAGAACGGGTGATATCGAAGATGCAGGAGATCGGCATCATTTTACATCTTTTGAAATGTTAGGAAGTTGGTCGATCAATGATTACTATAGAGAAACTGCTATTGAATTGGCTTATGAGTTGCTCGTAGGAGAGTTTGGCTTTCCAGTTGATAAGCTGTATGCCACTGTATACAGTGGCGATCCTGCTCTGGGTCTCCCACCGGATGAAGAATCTATCAAGGCTTGGGAAAAAGTTGGGCTACCTAGAGATCACATTGTCATTTTAGGCGAAGATAATTTTTGGGGGCCTGCTGGAGATACAGGTCCTTGTGGTCCTTGTACAGAGGTTTTCTTTGATACAGGTGACGAGTTTGGTGAATCATACGAAACCAGTGGGATTTTTGATACCACCAATCGGTACATTGAGATATGGAACGCTGGTGTCTTTATGGAGCTAGATAAGAAGGTAGATGGGAGTTTTGAGCGGCTCCCCTTAAAGAGCGTAGACACAGGTTCTGGATTAGAACGCATGACGATGGTCATGAATAATTGCAATAGTCTCTATGAAACAGACTTGATTAAACCAATTATGACCTGTGTAGCACAGCAGCTTTCAGGGAAGAGTAGCTCTAATCTGGATTATAAGATTATTTCAGATCACTTGAAGACAGCGACATTTATTCTTGCCGAAGGGGTTTTGCCATCCAACGAAGGGCAGGGGTATATTCCTCGGAGACTAATTCGGAAATGCACTGCTCTTGTCACCCGTTCTGGCGCGCTCAATTTTGACTATGGTTCAGTAGTCAATCAAGTTGTTGACATTTACAAGGATTACTATCCAAATCTACGCATCAATCAATCTCAAACAATTGAAAATATTCAGCGAGAAGTTAAAGATTTTGAGCAAACTATCAAGAAAGGTCTTGAACGGCTTGATAGTTTATTGCCTAGTAACGAAGGTTCTGTTCTTTCAGGAAAAAACACCTTTGAATTAGTTACAACCTATGGTGTTCCATTCGAGTTGGTTCAATTATTTACCCAACAGCGAGGTGTAAGACTTGATAAAGATGACTACATGAATCATTTTCGTCGCCATCAAGAAATCTCTCGTCAAGGAGTTGGAGCAAAGGCTGGTTCAGATGGGAAAATCCTGTCTCAGGAAGAGTTGAAAGCCTTGGTAGAGGGAGTTACTCCAACACTATTTGAGGGCTACGAGACGCTAGAAACCCAGGGAGAGGTTCTTTTGCTTCTGAAAGATGGGATGAGAGTTTCAACCGTAGATGCTGGTGCTGATGTTCAGATCGTAACGCGCAATACCAGTTTTTATGCAGAAAGTGGTGGTCAAGTTGCAGATACAGGTGTCATTGTTTCTTCGCATGGTGAAGCCAATGTTCTAGACACCACAAAGATCAATGGGGTATTTATTCATTACGCTAACGTTACCGAGGGTAAGTTAAGTGTTAGCGATCAGGTTCAATTGAAAGTTGATGAACTCAGAAGAAAACAACTGAGAGCCAATCACTCTGCAACCCATCTGCTACATAGTGCGCTTCGCAGCATACTGGGTGAATCAGTTAATCAAAAGGGTTCACTAGTTGATCCAGATCGCCTACGATTCGATTTCCAATATTCTAGTGCTTTGACAGAGGAAGAAGTCGTTGAAGTCGAAAAGCTGGTCAACTCTTGGATCTGGCAGAACTTGAAAGCGAATATACAAACAATGGATTACAAAGACGCTATAGCACAAGGTAGTTTGGCTTTGTTCTCTGAGAAGTATAGCGATCGGGTTCGTGTCCTTGAACTAGGAGACGTATCAAAAGAACTTTGTGGTGGGACTCATGTCAGTGCAACTGGAGAGATTGGGGTCTTTCTAATTGTTTCTGAAGGAAGCATTGCTAAAGGAATTCGACGCATTGAAGCAGTGACAGGAGATACTGCTCTACAGTTAGTACAAAATAGAACTCGAATTTTGAAGGAAGCTTCCAAGCTATTAAAAACTAGTCAAAATAATTTTTTGGAGCGGCTTGAGAATCTGATTAATTCTGGGGCATCGGATAAGAAAAAGGACAAAAGTGTTGCAGTTCAACCCTTTGAAGTTAAAGGAGAGGTTGTCTCTCTTAAATCTGGAGTCACTGTTTTTACAGGAAGATTGGGTGATGCAACACCTGAAGTCTTGAAGGAAGAAGCTTCGGCTAAGATCAATCAAAAAAATGCTGATGTTGTCTGTTTAGCTGGAGAAGAGAATAACACTGTTCGGGTCGTTATTATGGTGGCTCCAAATTTATTGGATCGCTTAAATGCCAACCATTTACTAAAAGAGTTGTTGCATTTTATTGATGGTCAAGGAGGTGGTAAAGCCCAGTTTGCTCAGGGAGGGGGAAAGAACCCACAGGGCATAAATGCTTTATTTAAAGCTTTGGCAGATTTGGTTGAAAAACAACTATAGCTTTTGGGTTCTTCGCAAATTTTACCACTGGATATTTAAGGTCTACATAATTCATGAAAAAACAATTGCCTTCTAGAAGTTGGATGAACCTCCAAGAGCATTACATTAGTGCTATCAAGAATCCTTGGTATAACGCAGTATTCGAGATCCAAGATGTCATAAGTGTTTCAACAATGACATTCTTTCGAGAAAGGCAAATTAAAGCTGTGCATTTCCCAATCACAACTTCTTCTGTATCTAGCCCGATGGGACGTGGAAGCGATTCAAAACCTGTCAAAATAGAACTTTTCGGTGTTGAGACTTATTTAGCTGACTCAATGCAGTTCTTGCTCGAATATGGTTGTCGTTTTGTTAAGGATGGCTGTTATTACATTATGCCGTCATTTAGAGGTGAGCAAGAAGACGAAACACATCTCTCACAGTTCTATCACAGCGAGGCAGAAATTATTGGGTCTATTAACGACGTAATAAGATTGGTTGAAGATTATTTGAGGTATTTATGTCTAAGTATTTTAGCTAATTGCAGAAGCACTATAGAGGCGATGGCTGGTGATGTCAGCCATATTGAAAAGCTGACAAAAATGAATACTCCCCTCCCTCAAATCACTTTTGACGAAGCGATTAAATTACTTGATTGTGATAAACAGTACATTGACATTATAGAACCAGGACTAAAAGTTTTGAACCGTAGAGGTGAACAAGCGCTAATTGATCACTTCGGTGGTTTTGTTTGGATAACTGAATTTGATCATGAGGCTGTACCTTTTTATCAAGCATTTACAGATGGTGAACGTAAGTCCAAATCGGCTGATCTTTTGTTTGGATTAGGTGAGGTTATTGGGGCTGGAGAACGCCACAAGACAAGTGATGAAGTATTAAGAGCATTGGAGCTTCACCAAGTAGATCGTCAGCCATACGAATGGTACTGTCGCATGAAAGAGGAATTCCCTATACAAACTTCTGGATTTGGTCTTGGTACTGAGAGGTTTATCTGTTGGCTAATGAATCATAATGATGTTCGAGATTGTCAGATTATTCCACGCTTCAACGGTACATTGACGCTCCCATAGTGAGTATAAGAAAAGTAGGCTATCAAAATTTATGGCAATTATGGCTCAGAAACAATCCAAAGACCCCGACACTTTCAATACCGATATAGAAAGAATTAAGCAGTTTGAATATGCTAAGTGGCACGCCTATTTTGAAGAAGCAATTCTAGGGAAAGGGCAGGAACACGAGACAACATTGTGGTGGCAAGCTTCCGATCAAGACTCGATAGAAATTGTCAAATCTCTTTTTTCTTCGGAACAGTCGATTGATTTGTTAGAAGCAGCTTGTGGTTCTGGAGGAACCTCCTTTAAATTAGCTGAATATATGACACTTTCAAGCTTAACACTACTTGATTTAAGTACCAACGCGCTTAATTTTGCAAAAATCCTTGAGCCTGTTCACTTAAATGGGAAAGTAACCTATACCGAAGGCGATATCACACAACTCCCTTTCCCAGACAGAATTTTCCACTTAACTTGGAACGTTGGAGTTATTGAACATTATCCAAAACCAATATTGTTGCAAATTGTCAAAGAGATGCTGCGAGTAACAAAACGAGAAGGTTATGTACTTCTAGGAATACCAAACAGACGCTCTGTCGCGGTACTCAAAGCGTGGTTCTTGGGAACAGATTTCGGCAGAAAGTATTTACCTTTCGCTAAAGGTTATCGCTTTGATACTGAAATTCTATATGGTAATCATGAACTCAAGAATTTTCTTGAAGAAAATCTCAACCTCTCTGTAGATGTTGCTTATGCAGGAAACTGTTTATGGGTGGGTGCGCCTGATATGTTAGTGCGATTAACGCAAAAGTACTTTAAACAGTCTTCTTGTTCGTTCTTGACCTTCTTTGTACTCAAACTAAAATGAATATTCTTCAATTAAAGACACATTTTTTAAATTTCTCACAAGATCGAGGCTTTCGTAGTCTTCCGAGTTTTCCACTAGTCACAGATGATCCTAGCATACTTTTCATTAATGCTGGGATTACGCCATTTAAACCAATTATGTTACAGGGAAAGTTGTTACCTGATACTGCCATTGTGCAGCGATGTTTGAGAACAAGATGGAACGCTTCGGGACTTTTTAGATTTGAAATGTTGGCTATCTTAGGAATGGCTTCTCGCCTTCCTGATGCTGTAACACATTTTTTTGATTTCTTAACAAAAGAAATCGATCTGCCAATTTCTAATCTTCATTGTGTTGTTAACGAGCAAGATACTGACTTACTAAACTTGATATCTTTATATTTACCAGATCAAAAAATTCATCATTTAAATGCGAATAATCATAAGTATTGGGTTCGATGGGAGTTTGGCTATGGTGAAATTCTAACTGGACGTGGATTGACCTTGGTATGGGAATTTACGAATCGTAGTCCTTGCTGTACAACTTGTTGTATTCACTGTGAATGCAACAGGTTTTTACCATTGGGAAACATAGTTGATGTGTTACATACACCAACGGAATATCGTTATTTTGATATCGGTTTTGGAGTTGAAAGGCTTACTTCCTTATTCTATGATGGTGAACTATATGCTATTGATACTCTTCAAGCATCTATAGATAAGTTTTGTAAATTGGGTATGGATGTGGGAATAGCTCAGTCACTCACTAATTTATATTCGTCGATCACACTTCTGATTGAGGAAGGTATTTTGCCTAGCAACAAAAAGTCTGGATATGTTCTACGAAAAATGATTCGTTGTATTGTCGAATTACTTTATATCGAACCTTATGAACTAGTTGTTGAATCTGTGACAGCAGCAACCAACTGTTATTTGAGTTTGACAGATAATTGCCCAGATTCTAATATAAAGACATTCCTATCTGTTATTACAGATGAATGTGTCCTCTATATTAAAAGTATTGATCGCGGAAAGCAAATGGCGAAAAAGTTCTTAATGGAAAAGGAAGAGATTTCAGTAGAGAACTTATATAGCGAGATCAGAAATACTTTTGGTCTGCCGCGAATCGTTATCAATAATCTCTTGCACATTTCGGATTAAATGACCTTGCTTTAATCATGAATACTTACAAATCACATACAAAAACATCAGCCATGAATGAAGACGAAATAGAAGATCTAAGTGCTTATCTATATGATTATGTTTTTGAGTCTAGAAATGATATATTCTTCTATTTAGATATGGCAAATCGTTTCGGAGGACCAATCTTAGAAGCTGGATGTGGAACGGGGCGAATTTTGTTACCTTTAGCGCGTGCTGGTTTTGAGATCGTCGGCTTTGACATCAATACTTCACGATTGGCAATCTGTGAAACCATTTTGGCTGAAGAATCTGATGAGATTAGGGCAAGAGCATCAGTGGTATTTGGTGATATGCGTAATTTTACACTTAATAGAGAATTTGCCTTACTCCTAACACCATTCCGCAGTTTTCAGCATCTTCTTACACCAGAAGACCAGCGCACGGCTCTCTTGACTATGAAACGACACTTGCAACCTAATGGAAGCCTTGTCCTAGACATTTTTAACCCGTCTATCCCATTCCTTGCGGATTCTCGATATTTAAAAGAGTTTGGTGATAGTCCACCTATCATCTTGCCTGACGGGCGACAAATCCTACAACGGGATCGTGTCATTTCTCGGAATTATTTCAATCAGACTCAAGAAGCAGAAGAAATATATTATGTTCGCCACCCAAATGGAGTAGAGGATCGCATAGTCAAATCTTACAGTTCAAGATATACCTTTCCTTACGAGCTAGAACATTTACTTACTAGCGTTGGTTTCTCAATTACAACTATCTTTGGGGATTACGATAAATCCACTTTTGGTGATAAGTACCCAGGTGAGTTAATCGTTGTTGCCCGTAAAGCCGAATGATTATGTTATTTATGACAAACTGAATTTTACGATCAGCAGATGAATCAGGTAAATATACATGAAAGATCATAATTCTAAGAATGTAACGCTAGACAATATCACTTCAAGTCAGGTGGAGAAAATGGCGTATGTCGATTTTATCAGCTTAATTAGAGAGACTAATCGTTGCCCTGGAGGAAAAAAAACAATCCGAAAAATATTGCAAAATACATTTGTCAATTCAGAATCAAAGGTTTTAGAAGTTGGGTCTAATACAGGTTTTACTTCTTTAGAAATTGCTCGTACAGCCAAATGCCATGTTGTTGGAATTGATGTCGTTGAGAGTGCTGTCATTGAATCTTGTCGTGAGCTTTCCAATGATGTGCCAGATATTCAAAAGTTAGTCAAATTTGAAACTGGTTCAGCTTTAAGTATTCCCTATCCAGATAACACATTTGATTTAGTAGTAGTTGGAGGAGCTACTTCTTTTATAGAGAATAAGCAAAAGGCATTAAAAGAATACTATCGAGTTGTAGTACCTTGGGGATTCCTTTCAGTGACTAACCTTTGTTACCATGAGATACCTCCTGAGAAAGTTGTTCAAGATGTATCAGCTATTATCGGGGTAAAAATTGAGCCTTGGACTGCCGAACAATGGCTTGATCTATTTAATAGAAACACCTTGTTTGAAACTTATTTATTTGAGAAGCATGAACTTAACCCGCAATCTCCAGAACGAATTTCAGAGTATGTTGAGTATTTCCTCAAAAAAGATCATTTATGTAACTTACCTACTGATGTGAAAGATGCCATCAGAAGGCGATGGAGACAAACGCTTGATGTATTTAACGAGAACCATAAGTATCTTGGATTTATACTAACTCTCTTTAGAAAACGAACTTTACCAGAAGAACCTGAACTTTTTTGAAAGAAAACAAATATATGAGCATCCTTCTACGTCCACCCTCTTTGAAAATAGGTAGTAATCTTGCAGTATTCTCCCCTTCATCACCTGGAACTGCGCTGTTTCCCCATAGATTAAAACGTGGAGTGACAGCTCTCGAAAATTTGGGATTTCAGGTGCAAGTACCAGAATCTGCATTTAAACAATATGGTTATACTGCTGGCACTGCGGAAGATCGGGCTAGTGAATTAATACGTCTTTTTGAGGATGATACTGTTGATGCAATTATTTGTAGCATAGGGGGGTTCAATTCTAGCGATATACTTCCTCTGCTCGACTACTCGATTATCTCAAACCATCCAAAAATATTCGCTGGCTACAGCGATGTTACTGCCTTATTGCTGGGTATATATGCGCGAACAAATCTTGTTACCTTCCATGCACCTGCTATCTTGTCAGAGTGGGGAGATTATCCAGAACCGTTTGCCTACACAGTTCAATCTTTTCGTGATTTAACTGAAACTAGATCAAGTTTGGTTAACTATCAACCATCCAATGAATGGACTAGCGAATTTCTAGATTGGGGCAAGGGAGAAGACAATCGCTCCAAGAATATGTATCAAAATCAAGCTTGGAAGGTTCTTAAAGAAGGTATAACGATAGGCTGTTTAATTGGGGGAAATATTGAAACGCTCAACCTTCTTATTGGTACTCCATATTGTCCTGATTTTTCTGGAGCCGTCCTTTTTCTAGAAGCGACTGATGCTGAAGCTTACCTCCCACGTTTACACAGGGCATTAACTCATCTTTATCTCTGCGGAGTTTTCGGGCAGATCAAAGGATTACTCGTGGGAAAGTGTCCCGATACTCATCCTGTCTCAGGTGTCGATCTAGAAACTGTTATCTTGATGGTGACAAAGCATTTTAATATTCCTGTTGCGTTAGGTGTTGATCTAGGGCATACCGATCCGATGCTAACTTTACCCATTGGAGTTCAAGTGAAGTTGAGTTGTATCGGTACAAATGTCAGCTTTGAGTTGCTTGAGTCTGCTGTCAGCTAATATCATTAAACTGATTGACAAAGCAGCCCAAAACTTTTTTATGTACCTAGAATAAAAAATATGTCTAACTTTCCAAAGCTTCTCTTAATTGAACATGGAGATCAAACAAAAGAATTTATATTTCAAAAAATTAGAGACAAACCTATTGAACTTTATATTGCCTGTTCTCAGGTTCCAATTTGGCTGCAAAAGTATATTTCTCCTGACAAAATTATTAAGACCGATACTTACAACTCAGTCATACTTATCTCTGATGTCTCTGCCTTTATGGTTTCTCAGGACATATCATTTACGGCAGTTGGAACATTTTGGGAACACACCGTCACCCAAACTGCGGATTTAGTCGCTGCTTTAGATTTAGTAGGGATTGCTCCCGGTGCAGCGCGACGCAGTTCAGCCAATAAAGTACTAATGCGGGAATATTGCAAAAAAGCAGGAATCCGCACTCCAAAGATTAGTGTCTTGAAAGATATTAAAGAACTACCCAATGCGCTTGAACAAGTCGGATTACCTGCTGTCCTCAAGCCTATTTTCGGTAATAATAGTTACGGTGTTATCAAAATTGATCGTACTGTTGATATTGAAAGTCTAGTTCAGCTATCTCAGAAAACATGGTCATTAGCACAAGAGGAAGCGTTTAAGAATTTCAGTGGAATATATTTACTTGAAAAATATGCTGCGGGATCTGTAGTAACTGTTGATGGGATTATACAAAATAAACAAATCTGTATTGCAGGTATGGTAGAAGTGGAGATGGGGCCAGAACCCTGGTTCACTCAACAAGCTAACTATTTGCCCCCTAAGTTGGATTCTGAGATTGTTGAATTGTGTTATGAAATGACAAAAACTGTAATTCGGACATTGGGCTTCAACAATTGTGGATTTCACTGTGAACTACGAATTACACGAGAGGGTCCAGTGATGATAGAGATTGCTGCCCGTTTACCTGGAGGATGGATATTACCTGCCTACGAGAGAGCTTATGGTATTGATTTAGTCTCGAAGATGCTAGATGTTTGGCAGGGTATAGACATCGAGATCAACGTTGCATTCACGCGACATATTTTGCAGAAAGGCATCTTTCCAACAAAGCCCGGACAACTCAAGGCAGTACGAGGTTATGAAGACGTTAGAAACATGAAAGGCTTATGGCATTTTGTTGAAGTGACAAAAGTTGGACAGGACGTAGTGACCTACCCAGAAGTACCACAGCCTATATATTTTTATGCGATCGAGGCAGAATGTCGCCAGGAACTTGAGTACTTATCCAAGGAACTTGAGGCAAAGATTGAAATTGAGATTGACTAAATAAGTAGGTAGGCACGAAAAAATCAAACTATATCTGGAATCGCTGAAAACTAGCGAACAAAAATTCAAAACTGCGGAAACTGCGGGAAAATTGGCGGAAATGTCGATTGTTCTCCCAAGCATGGGCGAAGCGCGAAATATCTCAACTGCAAAGCGAGCCTACTAAAAAACAACTGAAAGCCATCAAATCTCAACAAGATGCTTGGCATAATTTACTGTTACAATCCCTGCCTTTAGACACGTACAGCAAGCTCGCAGGAGAAGACTATGACGGAGACTCTAAATGCTTCGCGAAGGCTTCAGATTGGCCTTATACGGCTCTAAATCTTATAGAATCTCAAACTCCGCAAAACGCTCACCCACCTACTCCCAAATTACCAAAAGTTTCCTTTGACGTACCGGGTAAACCCAATAAAACACTGCCTGAAATTGCCCTATTTATGGCAAATAAATGGACAGAGATTGCCAATTCTGCTGTCAAATGTACTGCATCTGTTGAATCAGAAGTAGTAGCAGTGCAGAGTACATTCAGCGCCCAGCAGAAAGAAGATTACATTCGCGATGTTTCTAATCAATTTAAACAAAAGCTAAACAATAATTACACGGCTAAACCCGAAAAAAACATACCGGACACGCTTATATCAACTGTCAGAGAGCTAGCCAACATACACAGTTCCTCAACCCATCCGACAATGGCTTCTTTAATCTCAGCCGACGCTAGTCAAATCGAGCGGGATGTCCTAGACTGCAAGCTATGCTGCGAAGATAAACTTCTGTTTCGCATTCCGCCGGAACAAGTTAAAACTGGCCTTGAAACCTATAGAAAATTTCTGCGGTTTCAGATAACGCCACAACTGTTACTGCAAAATCAAATAGCTGTAGATTCTAAAAAAAGTGCTACTCCAGCCGACGAAATTACGATCGGCCAGTACAGAAATCTGTGCCACCGAAATCCCAATTACTTGCAAGATAAAAAATTGCCCGACATATACTTAGAAGGAAAAGTCATAGAACCCAATGGCTACAGCTTAAAAGAATCGATAATACAATCTCTCAACCCTTTATTACAAGCATCGGAACTCGAAGCGCGACCATTTTACCAATTTCGCAACCTATTTCCAGAAGCAGAACCAGGAGAGAAATACTATTACACACCAGAACAGTATAATACTTGCAGGGAAACAAAAGCTGCTTTTGACTCTCTTTTCAACTCTGCCGTTGCAGCTAAACTACGGTTGCAGACTGAAAAGGGCCCTTATTTAACTGCACAAACAGAAACTGGGATTAGTGTAGAAATTACCAATGTTGCCTTAAGCAAATACCCGGAACGTTTCAAAAACCGATCGTCGTTGGAAATCCTGCTAGTTACCAATGAAAACTACGGTGGATCTACTTCAAACAGCCACAAAACTTGTGTTTTAGGAAAAACAAAAGACTCAGAAGGCTCTGATAAATGGGTTAAACTCGGCACGCTCAGCGAAAGCAGCAGAAAGCTACTCGATATCCCCGGAAAAATTGAAGGAACGAAGTATTTTCGACTGCAAAATGTCAAAGTAGTACAAGCTTTAACTGAAACTGACTGTAATTTAATTTTCAAACAAGCAGCGGAAATACCAGATAGTTTTCAAAGTGAGTGCAGTTTGAAAGGTGAAACTAATGCTATGGCTGCTGCTACTTGGCACTTGTGTTGTGCACCAGAACTCAACCATGATAGCAGAAAAAAAACGCAAAATTTTGTTTTTGCTACTTGGACTTCTCAAATTGTCGATCGACTCAACGAACTTCAATTTAAGGAACTAACTATCGGCGAGTTAAATAGTGCAGACATCAAAATAAATAACTGCATCGAAAATGCTGAAATCAGAATTGATGCTGCCCAAACCGAAAATGGCGAAAACTCCCAAATTCACAATCGTAAAAATGCTGAAATTAGAACGGACGCGACAACAACCGACGAGCGCGAAAACTACCCAACTCACAATCTTAAAAATGCTGAAATTAAAACGGACGCGACAACAATCAACGAGGGTAATAACTCCCCAACTCACAATCGTAAAAATGCTGAAATTAGAACGGACGCGACAACAATCAACGAGCGCAACAATTCCCAAACTCACCATCGTAAAAATACTGAAATTAAAACGGACGCGACAGCAGCCGACGAGCGTGAAAACTACACAACTCAGGGTAAAAAAACCTTGCAAATAATGAAAGACGGTAGGTACATCACAGCGGGTACTGTCTCTGAAAATTCGGCGCAGTTACCAGTTGGAACTACTGCCCGCGCTAAGCTAATTCCTGCGATCGCAAAAACGGCTGAACTGCACGTAACTGGTTTGGACGATCGAATTAAAGTCGGTAAGGTTGCAGAATGCGAATTTGGCGGACAAAGTTCTCTATTAGACCGAGAATACACTATTACAATCCAAGCGCTCAATAAACCTAAATATTTACTTGAAACATCTGGTAAAGTTATCGGCGAACTCGACGAAACCTCAATAGAATCGCTCAGTAAAAATAATTGCCTGCACAACAATTTTTCTTTCACCGCCGAACTGACTACTTACGGAATAAGTAACGGCACGTATACAGTGGCAAAAAGCAGAACAGGTAATATTCTATGTGCTAGAAAACAAAATCTTATTGGCTATTATAAAGATTTGCGCTTTCAAGGAACAATGGCGGAAGTTTCAGTAAATATTCAACAAAAGCCTGAAATTTGTGCCGCAGTTACTACTGAATGCGGATTAAAAGTCTTGGGGGTGTTTACACCCAACCAGAAAGAATCTAAAATAGCCCTAATGAAAGCCTTCTACAACCAACAGCAAGGGAAAAGCGACGAAATGTTGAAAAAAGAATTCGACGCAGGGAAACTAACAGGACTTTCTTTTAAGGCATACATAAAATTTAATTCTACTACTCTTATAGCTTCTATAGATCCAAATTCTATACAGTATCCTATTAGATGGTTAAAAGAAAAAGAAGTTAATAATGAAATAGTTAACAACACAGTCAATAGTCAAGCAGTCAATAATCAGGCAGTCAATAATCAAACAGTCAATAATCAAACAGTCAATAATCAGGCAGTCAATAATCAAACAGTCAATAATCAAACAGTCAATAATCAGGCAGTCAATAATCAAACAGTCAATAATCAGGCAGTCAATAATCAAACAGTCAATAATCAAGCAGTCAATAGTCAAACAGTCAATAATCAAACAGTCAATAATCAGGCAGTCAATAGTCAAACAGTCAATAATCAGGCAGTCAATAGTCAAATACCAAACTATCAAACACTGAATAATGCAGAAAGACTCGCCGTGGCACAGCAAATAATACAAAACATGAACTCACCTCCTACTTTATTTTATGAATTCAAAAAACCAACTTTGATCAATGGAAAAATAACAGAGCAATCTGTGCTAGGGATTGCTGTTAGCTTGAGAAAATCCGAAACGGCACGCAAGTTTTTTAAAGATTACAAAATACAGCATTCCGAGATAAATCCGTTAGATGCGTCTGTTACAGAAGAAACTCGCCGGGGGTATGCAGTTTTTCATCTAAACCCCGAAAATCTACTGCCTCAAATAATGTCATCTCTATCTAAGCAATTTGGTTCGCCAATTGCCAAAGATTTATCTACCGATAGTCCGTATTTCCAAAAGCTCAGAGAATCTCCACCACTTCCGAATAGGGCATCTTTACTGCTATACAAATTCTATGGTATTAAAGACACTGAAAATGATCTCGCTACTTCAGAGCCTCAAAAAATGCTACAACAAAGTACAGACAATTCACCGCTCATACCTGCTTGGGAAAAAAACCTAATTGCTGCGGCCGTGCAAGCTGCAACCGACAACAATTATAGCCCCAGAACTCCCTTTATCCAAAATACTTTATTAGCTACTTACTGCAAAGAAACTGAAAGTCTTACCGTAATTCGAGCTAGAGATAATTCTACAATCTATTCGCGGGAATTGGGAAAAAATGCAGCAATAATTAACTTGTCAGAAGAGCAGAAGCAATTCCTAGAATCCTACAAAATTACGGCTAAAAATCAGGAAAAACAACTTTAGCAGGGAGCGAAGCGCTCAGAGTAAATAACTGTAACAAAGCAGCTATAGCAGTCCTAAATCATTATCAAGACAACGAACGTAAATGTGCTTTACCCAAAATCCATCAGTACACTTGTACATAGACAATCATTTAGGATTGCTATAGATGACCGCGTAACCATCAATATGGTCAATACTGATGTACCTCATGCGGTTTTCAACCGTTGTATTCATTCTTGTTTGCCCCAAGTCACCGTCAGCCAGAGGTCTTCCATTAAGTTTGTGTTGAAACTCAATTTTAGATTAAGCCTAAATTTATCGGGCAATTGTGGCAGAGAAATGTTTGTCAACGCAGCGAACGCTTGTGAAGAGGTTTTACCGTCTGGTTTCTGAGTAATGACCTCTACTTCACTGCTACTGGGATTTTGGGGGACAATTCCCGTGGAGGTTTTGGTGTGAACCAGAATCTGCTCGATCGTACCCAATCTGCCTTTGCTCCAGTAAGGGAAGTGTTCTTGTCCAATCTCTAATTTTATTTCTGCCTTGGTTGTAGCACCTTCAATCTTAACGCTCTTGAATTTTGCCCATCCTGTGGGGAATTCATGTCGCATAGAAAACAGGCGCACTGAGCCAATAGTTTGAGCGGCATTGATTTGGTTTTTGAGATGTTCGATCGCCCCGTTTTTCAGCAATTGTCCCCCTTCACGGGCAGTGTAGCGCAGATGCAGGATGATATCGGAGATAGTGTTGTAGTCGAATTGTAGGGGATCTTGATTACTGGGATTGGCAGGAAGTTGTAACTGCCACTCACTAACTACTCCCGAACCTTCAAAAGGCAAATAGCGATCGTCCCGCAGATTAGTTTCAAACAAGCCACTATCATTTTGCCCGCTGCTAGTGACGATCGATTGCAAACTACCAAAGTAATCGCTGAAACGAGTATCTTCAGCATCGACACGGGCATAGTCATCACCAAGTAATGCGCTCTTACGAATGCTACTCTTCGTTAGGGTCAACGTGCAGTTCACACTGGTATATGGCCCCGTGACACAGGGAATGCTCACAGCCACATTCTTGATGCGCCGGAAATAATGTCCCGGACAATCCATATCAAACAGTTCTTCAGGGAGAGTAACTGTACAGCGTCCTGTTGTGCGAAGTTTTAGCAACTCTAATGGATTGACTTGCAGTAAGCTAACGTGTTTTGTGAGTTCATATTCACGCTGGTTGAGGTCATGATATGCCATTTCCATGCGCTTGATATCCAGGTAGAGTTTTTCACCTGCTAACAAGCCTTCTTTACCGGAAAGATAACCGAATTGGAGGAAGCTTAATTCGGGTTTGCCCAATTCATGTTGAAGAGCGCGTTCGGCTTTTTTGGCAGTATCAAAGGCAAATTGAAAGCACTGTCCGTACAATCCTTTGACTTCGCGTTTCATCCAAGTGTAGAAAGCTTGAGTGCTGACTTTCTTGTGTTTTTTACCCCCAATCTGTGTTTCTTCGCCTTTGAGAAACTGTTGGATTTCTTCAGTATTTTTAATTTGGGTTTGATGATTTTTCCATTCACGTTCGGCGATCGCTTCTCGAATCTGTGCGGCTCGAAGTTGTTTTAAAGTTTGAGTGATTTCGCCGGCGATCGTATTACTTTGGAATGCCCATTCCTGCTCGCGGCGGGCATAGGAACCGATTTTTGCCGATCTGCTTGCTCCATAGGTCTTCCTATCTGCATTAGTTTTGTCGAAGCTAGATAAATAACTAACGTGGGCTGAGAGATTAGACCCGCCGAAGGAAATCGATCCGCCCGGTCCGAAAGGTTGAAAATGTGCTCCAAAGTTTGGGATGGTCGCCAATCCTCCAGCAATCTTATCAAGCATGGCAGCAGATTCTTGCTTGTCTCGAGCTTCTTTCAGGGCAGCCATCTCCTCCACTTCGTGACTACTGACAATCTTGCCGCCAGATTCATTTAAGTCTTGAGCAATATCGACATCGATCGGGCGCAATCCTAAAGCTGATTCTCCCTGCTGGAATTTCATTTTCAGCAGGTTATCTTTATCTAGAGCATCCAGTTGAGGAATCTGAATTTCATTATCTTTTTTGCCTAACTGGCGTTCGTAGTAGATATAGCGTTGGGCAGCATTCATTAGCGATTGTTCTAAACCTTCGCGGGTTTTGATGGCTTCTTGCCATTGCGCGTATTTAACACTTTCTGCTATTCCTAGAATCAGCCGATCGTGGGTAGCGCGCAGCATGGCGATCGCCTCGTTATCTTCTTTTTCGATCGCCGACAGCAAGTTATTTCCCAATGACTTTACTTCCTGGCAAATTTCTGTCGCTTTTTGCGCCAGCACTTGGAAGCGAACCAGCGGTAAAGGTTGATTGATACCGCTAATCACGGCACCGACATCTAAGCCTGCTGCTGTTGCTCTTGCCAATAGTGCTGGATCGATCGGCGGTTCAAACAAAGGTAATTGTCGGAAAATTCCTTGAATGTTAAGACTATTGCGAATTTTAAATAGGCGATCGGCGACAGTATCCCAATAGCTAAGTAGCTTATCGTTGCGGGGAATACAAAAATAAAGTGCTTTGCCAATTCCCTTCAACATAATGGATTGGTCGCTGTTACTCGCAGCAGTGGGATGAGGAGTCAGATCGAAGGGAATATCAGTTTCAATTTCGCGCAGAGCATTGCCAAATTCATCCAAATCCGCACGGAGATTGGCATAGGTTTGGGGGCGAACCGATCCCTTTTTCGGAACTACCTGCGGACGTGTTCCTAAAAGATTTGCAGCTAAAACGTAGAGCATCGTAGCTTCATTAATGCTCTCACCTGTATCTTGGCGAAACAAGCTGTCACCCCAATCAATTAGATTATCTAAATACGCCATTACTGTCTTAAACATATAGGCTGAATGACGGTAACGGGCTACAATATGGGGGCGAAAAGGGTTTTCCTTCAAGTTGTTGATACTATTAACTGTATCTTCTTGAAGTTTGGGATCTGCACCACTAGCAAGATTAACCAGAATTTCCTCAATCAGTTTGACATCTGTGTACTGAAATGGTTTTACTTTCCAGAATCGTTCTGGCGTAGGGCCATCACTATCGTCCGTGGGATCGAAGATGTAATGAAACCAGCGTTGGGATTCTTCAAAGCGTTGGTTTTTGCTTAAATGAATTGCGATCGTAATTGGTACATGATAAAACAGTTCCCAATTATAAACTGAGTAAGCTCCACTGGAGGTGAAATCTAAATCCTTGACGGGATGCGGCTGCTGAACCAGATCGGAGGGATTATAAGATGAAAAAATTTTCTGATATAACTTGGGAATTGGTTTTCCCCGTAATGCTTCGTTGGGATGGGTAGCAGGAAATGTTTGGAACGAACCATCATCATTTTGTAAATACTCGGTGTCAGTTGCCTGCAATCCGGATACCGATTTAGCAATCAGCCTTTGTACCAGTTCTGCGACGTAGGGGTGAAAATGCGAGTAAAACTGGTAGCTCAGTTTTCGTTCTTGAATAGTGGTGTGTTTGCGAGTAACCTCTGTCGTCCAACCAAGTTCGCTATTATATCCTAAATAAGGACGAACTTTAGCATCGTAGTAACCGTGGAATTGGCTTAATTCTGTGGGTTTCATATTGTGAATCTCCTCGTTTAGCGGTTCATAAAGCGATCGCGCATTCTGGAATTAATATTCTGGATATTCAAGTTTGCGCTCAGGTTTTCTAACAAAGCTGAATTTAATCCACTACTGTCAATCACATTGAGTGAAATATTGGGGTCGATCGAGGCTAGTTCACCTTCAGGTTGAGCGTTGGCGTAGCCTCTCCCTTGAAGAATTGCCCCACTCATGCCTCTGATATTGCCGATCGCAGGTAGTGTTGCGCGATCGACTCTTCCCGTCTGTCCGATTAAGGTTTCACCAAATTGAAGAACAGTGCTAAAATTGATTACCCAATCTTGCTTCTGTTGAGACTGAAATTTGGCGATCGGGTCAATTGGATCGGTAAGTTGCAAGGGTTTGCGAGGTACTACGGATTCGACAGGAATCTGCTTCCACCAGTCGTCATCAAATTTCGTTGCTGGTTTTGGTTTAGCTACAACCCATCCTTGATAGCGCTCGATCGTTGTTTCAGTTAAGGTGGGTTCAACAAAGAATGTGTGCAGGTTATCTTGATAGAAAAATGGACTGACGAGCGCTCCGATTTCAGCCGTCGGCAGTTGATTTTGGTTACTGGGCATCAGGAGTGAAAAATTGCCACTTTTCTGAAGAATGTCTTTGGTTGATGGAGTTGCCTTCCGTTGCCGACTATTCACGGTTTCAATGCGTTCCACAAAACTGACTTGTAGTGAGCCTGAACTTTGATGAAGAGTGGCTCTTTTTTCCATTTTTGAATACGGCAATTGTTGAGGAAGGTGTGTTTCCATAATTTCTGGTTGACTATTCTTACTGGCTACTCGGAATGCTTTCGTGCTAATCGGCTCAGGAGGAGGAGCAAAGCCCTCTCCAGCAGCAATCCATTTAAAAAACTCCTTACTATCAAGGCTGATTCTTACAGCACGTTCTTCACCAGATTCGTATTCTTTGGTAACGTAAATAAAAGTTTGTTGGCTGGTAAAACTATTGCCTACACTAACACTTATTGAATTACCAAAACCTCCTGACTCGCGAGTCGTCCATTTGCCCTGAAAGTATTCGCTCCAATTCAATTGGACTTCCACCTGTCGTTGGAGGGCCTGATTTGATGCTGCCACAATCTTGTTAAAGCTAGCACTGGCAAGTTTCTCATTGCCAGCAGTTCCTGCACCACTAGAATTTGCGCTTGCTTTCTCCAAAAACGTTACCCAAAATAGGTGCAGCCGATCGCGCCATACCACCGCAACAAGATGATCGCCCTCAATTTCGGTAGTGACAGGCTCCCAAGGTGTCCACATCTGGTGCGCATAGCGACGGTAAAAGTATTTGTGAGGCAGGCTGTAGGTGCGCCCAATTACGTGCAGGGTATTGGATGCTGGATCGAGAGGTTTCTCCTCTAAGTACATGGTTACGATTTCTAGCCGAGCCAATTCTTCCAGTTTTTTCAAGTAGTTGAAAAAGGCATCTTCGGCTAAGTCGTTTGAGATGTCGCTTTGCAGTAATGTGCCTTCAAGTTCCTCGAAAAGATGGGTTTTATCGTCGCGAAATTCTGGTTCTAGCCAGTTTTCTGGATAAAGAAAGATTTTACGATTGGCTTCCCAGACGCGATATCGTTTCATCCACTGCCAGTGTTTGGAATTGATGGCGGTGGGCTGTATTTGCGGTTCTAGATTGAGCAGACAACGCTGGATAAATAGCTGCACCGAGGAAATTGCTAACCGGATGCGCGACGTTTGCACGATAGGTTCCATGCCGGGATCGATCAGGAAATACTCGAACAATTGCTCTAGCCGATCGAATCCATGTCGGGGCATAATATATGCCACTAATGCGTCGCGTTGGCTTTGGCGTAATTTATCGAAAATGGGTTGAGCAATCTGTTGCCAGGTTTCTGTCTCGTATCGTGATTTAACAGCATTTCTTAAGTCACGGGCGATCGCAAAGTCGGGAGATGGAGTTGCCCAACGGGCGATCGATCCTACCGGAATACCAATTTTTTCAACCATTTGTAGCACTTCCCACAACCGCCCAATGCCTTTTTTTTGAGCAAAATTGGGAGACTCAATTTGTAATTCATCTCCTACTATCGAGGACTGAACTGCGAACTCTAAATGCTCAGAAACTGCCTTGACGATCGCTTTTTCTCGTCGTGTCAGTTCGGCAATGTGTTTGTAAAGGCGATCGAGATGAGCCGTTTTGGTAAGATCTGGATCGGCAGATCCAGGATAGCGACGGCGGGCATTCTCGAACAGAGTGATTAAATCGTCTGTGACAATGGCTAAATCGTACTTCAACTGAGCATAGTCAGCGAGACGGAGGAATTGGTGGAATAGGGCAGTGGCGATCGCGGGCGAGTTATCATTTATGCGAGTGGGTAGTTGACTGAGATTCAGATTGTAAAAGTCGGCTGGATGTGTCAGCAAGTAGCGTATTTCTCGATCGCTAAATCCAAAACCCTGAATCAGTTGGAATATTTTTGTGATTAGGGTATGGGCGCGGTGGATGCGATCGACAACTGTTTGGGGATAGAGTGTCAACTGCTTCAGACTATCTTTTGGTAAAGTCTCGCCTTGAATTAGCAGGGTAGCATTACCACCGTTAAGATTGCGGATATCTAGGGTAAATTGATAAAGTATGCCCGGTTTGAGTTCTGTGAATTGACTTATTTCTTTTTGATTAGCTTCTGTTGCTTTGCCTCTCAGCAGTGGATCGGGTAAGTGAGCCAAACGTAATTCGGCTTCACCATTTAGCTCATCAAAGACAACAAAGAAACGATAATCTCCCGCAGTCGGAACCTCAAAATAGCCTTCTAATCGAGCACTGTTTGTACCAGTTGGCTTGGCAGTAGTATCGGCAGCAGAGATGAGTTTCGTTGTGGGTGTACCCGTTTCATCATTTGAAGTAAAAAACGATGCACTAATGCCCGATAAACCTGCTGTCGTAAACCGATCTAGCAGTGGCTTGCTAGAGTCTGTTGGATCTGTCAGTAACTCAGTATTAGTCAGTAATGCTTCAGTGAGATTGAGGTCGGCATTCAAATTAGTGCTAAGGGTTTGCACAACAAACTGACGAATCAGCTTTGTTTGAAGGAAAGGGAAAAATGTATGTACTAATTTTTCCCGTTTTCGTCGCATCGGCTTTTGCTTTTCGGCATCGGTTAGCGTATCGGAAATCGGGGTGAATAATAAATCAAAGTCACCTGGATCTTGCAGAAAACCAGCAAACTGTTTGTTAAAAAATTCCTTTGCTGTTGCTGTTGCTTTGATTTGGACGGCATTGAGCAAATTGGCGAAGAGGGGCGATGGATTTGCCGTTGTCAGTTGTGTTTTCTTGGCATCTAGCAAAACTACTCCCCGAAAAGCCAGCCGTTGGACTTGGTGAACGGAATCGTAGGTGACGCGAATGGTAGAATCGGAAATTGCATTCGGATCGAGTTTGTTCGCAGGTAAGACCTTCTCTTGGCTTAGCACTTCATATTCGATCGTACCTGTCCACATTGCCATAAATGTTTCTGTGACATCGGCTGGCAGCACAAAAGCTAGCTTTTGCCGCAACAGATCATCTGTGACGCTAATAGCATCAGCAGGAATAGCGTTTTCGGCATGGATGCGACTGATTTCAGTTGCGAGTGTTTTGACTAAACCCAGAACGACATCTGAATTAACGCGATATTTGCCAACTGGATCGAAGTTATGGCGCAATAGATAATCCAAATCTTCGGGTTTGAATCCACTCTGCTTAACTTTCTCGACAATCTCAATAAACTTGATAGTTTGAGTAAAAGGATAATCATCATCAATGATGGTGAGTCCATCAGTTTTCAGCGGTTTCAAGGGATCGAGTCCTGATATTTTTTTGAGTGCGATCGAATCGCTAATCGATAGCTTCAGGGCTTTTGCTAGTAGTCGATAGCGATACAGCAGAGAAACATTCTCCAGCGATAGTGCTGCGGTTTCAAGAGTTCTATCGGTGGCATTAAGAATGCGGCTGATATCCTCTGCGGTAAGATTCAGTGCGCCTTGTAGAGCGGGCAAGTGAGCTTTAAGCAAAATGCTATAATTAGACAAATAATTACCTAACGGAGCGTCAAATATTGGATCGTTTTTGAGAATGCTAGGCTTGAGGAAAAGTTGGGCATAAAGCGAGTTATTACCTGTTGTTGATAGATTCGACCAAAGTGTCAGTAATTGGATGCGACTGTTTTTACCAAAATTGAGGCGATCGCTAATTACTTTCAGGTGTGCTAGATAAACCAATGCAGTTTTGAGTGCCGCACCGATATTCATTCCGGTTAATGGCAGTATTGTCGCGGGAATAAAAACTTGCAAGGCGCGATCGAGTTCGGCGATCGTCCACCCCAGTTTTCGCCACAATCGCACGAATAGATTTAACTTCAGAAATACCAAATCGTCGGCTGGATTTTCATTGGCATAACGGGGAGTTGTTAAATCAAAATTACAGCTAGCATTCGGATCGAATAGTACCAAAATTTGGTTAAATTTACCATCATTCCAAGCATTATCCAGCCAAGTTTCCGCATTAAAACCAGAGCTAGCAAACTTTGCAGTCAGTTTTTGCAGTCGCTGTTGAAAAACTGCTAGTTCGTCTGAAGTTAAAGCTGAATAACCTGCTTGACCTTTATAGCGCAGAACATCGTCGATATCGATACCCGAATCGTTGGTATCGAGTCGCAGTTTCCGCAGGATAACCAATTGTTCCAGTTCGGGATTGACAAACTCAGTCCGCACTAGATCGACCAATTCTTTATAGCTGACTCCCAATCGCCTCGACAGGGATTTAGCTGAGTTTAAATCGAGCCGCTGACCATTTTCATCTTCAGCTACGACGGTGGCATCATTTGCAGTCGCGTAGCCATATAATTCATACCATTTGAGAACATCGAAATTGGTAAAAATGCCGTACTCGGAGGGCGAAATACTTAAAGATTCTGCCCAAATTGCATTGCGATAATAGGGTTTAGGTTCAGTTGTTGGCGGGAAGAGTTCATCTGTCGGACGCAAAACTTCCAGAACTTCGGCAAGAGGGGTTTCAAAGTAGTTAAAAAATCGGCGGACGGTTTCTAGCCAAAGATCGAAGGGGAGAGTAAGTGGGTATTTAGCCTCTTGAAGTTTGGTATAAGCTGCCGCCAAGACATTTTGTGGCTCAGCTAAGAGTTCGGGTGTAGTTGCTAAACCTGTATCGTGTCCGCTATCTGCCGCTAGCCGATCGTTCGCAACGTAATATTCCAAAATCTCATTCACAACATCAATGTAAGGTAAAACGGTCTGGGTATTCTCGCAAGTTAGGGGTAAGTTTGGCAGATCTGGACGACGTTCAATGAGAACTTCGTAAGGAGTTTTTTCAGTATTGGGATCGCGTTGTCCCGGATGGTCTTTGCGCCATTTATTGAGGAAATTAGTTTGCTCGGTTGGATTCTTAAATGGATAGGCTGCGGTTCCGTGCTTTGCTTTCCAATCTTTGAGAAAGTTTTGCCAGACTAAAGTTTCAGGATTTCGAGACTTATTTAAATCGACTTTATAATCGAGGAAATCTAAGAGATCGACAAAGTAAGCTGCGGGACTGAGTACAGAACGGCAGTGTTCGCAGTCACAAAAATCAAGCGATCCGAATAGGTTTTCCATTGTGGGATAGTGCTTAATCAGCTCATTCTTGGCAGCTTCGCGGATCTTAATAGACGGCGAGGTGACATGAGTGGATGGTGCGCGATCGAGTTGCTTGGCTGCTGTAAAAAAGTTGAAGGTGACGGTAGTGACTTGCTCGGCTTTGCGATACACCAATCGCGCTTCGTCTAGAGAAGGGAAAAATTTGCCGAAGCGATCGATAAATTTTTCAGAAGGGAACGCCACAACATCCTGGGCTGAGGTAAACTCCTGTTCCAGCAAAACTTTGAGAGCTTCATCTGTGGGAGAAATCTGATACAAACGCTGTACTAATTTAGTACCTTCGATCGCATTTTGGATCTGACTGGGTTCAATACCATTTAAGACTGTTGTTTTATTTTGCTTGATGAATGCCGCGATCGGGGTTCTGCCTAGCTCAAAACCGATCGATTGAGCATTTTGCAGAAATTGGCGGACGGGGGCTTTGAGTTCGCTGTGTTGAATTCCCAGCCGCAACTCATCTTTTTCGATCGCGCGATGGATAACTTTGGTAGGAAAAGAAAGTCGCACTTTCCGAGCCAGATCGGCAGCATAAGCATCCAATCGATCGCCAATCTTCTCACCTGCATAAATTGGGGGAATGAGAGTTTGCAAGATTTCATCTTTATTGTCCGCCAAATCTATCAAACGAGATTTCCAAGTATCTGCCAGATAAAAGTCTTTATCTACTAATTCTGATATCCGATCGAGCGACGGAATTTCCTTTTGCAGCTTTTGAGCGAGACTAACATTATTGAGAGTGAGATAGGCAAATTTTCCCTGTAATTTGAGACTATTTATTTTCGCATCAGCAATACCACTTTCCTTAGCTTTATCCCAGAGTTCGGCTCCCTGATACTTAAAATGGAGGTCGGCAAAAATCGTTTTTTCTTGAATTCGATCGGTATCAACCAAACCAGTTCGATCGAGGAATTCTCCCATACTGGATACAGCCCCCGGCGCGATTTCTGTCCGACGATTTTGATGGGCAAAAGTATCAAAAGTAGCTTTTACGCCAGCCACTTGTGGATCTGTCAGACTGACAATTCCCGCTTCCCGCGCTTTAGCGATCGCCTGTTGGATAACTTGTCCACTCACCTGCGCCAGTTGATCTTTGTCGGTTGGCAATCCAACTCGAAACATGGCATAAAGAGCATCCTGGGGAATGCCTGTCTCAGCACTGAGTTTGACAGCGGAGGATGCCAGGGCAATCAAACGAGCATCCCATCCAGTTGCCTGGTGCAGTAAGGTAAGGTCTTGGCGATCGCCATTTTCCTGAGCGCTTCCCAATTGCTGTAAACTGTCAATCTGTTGGCTGAGATCGCGGGTGAGGCGTTGATACTCCGCAGCTAATGGCTGGACAGCAGTAGGCGCAACCAGGTTCAAAACCTCGTTTTTGCTGGCATTTCGCTTGGTATCAGATAGAGAGATTTCTTTGCCCTGAGCATCGATCGCCCGGATTTCCAGATTCACTGCTTTACCATTAACTTGGTAGGGCAGGGCATAGAAGCCTCGATTGTCTGTTTTGACTTCGCCCAGAGAAACTTCTTGACCGCCAAAACCTCGGTTGTAGAGCTTCAGAGTTACGCCCTCAGCGGGTAAGCCATGCTCGAAGACGATCCGTCCTTCAAGGCGATGGGTGAGCACGTTGAGGGCTGCGATCGCCCGTTCTAACGCGACTTTTGAGGCATCATCAAAAACACCCGTGCGATCGAGTTTGTAGTTGGTTTGCAGTTGGATTAGAGCATCGCGGGTTCCCACTCCAAATACTTGCTCGTTGAGTTCATTCTCAGGAATCGTAAAGTTGAGTTGACTCAGACTGGTTTGCAGTGCTTTGACTTCAGCACCGCGATCGTTGAGAGTGAGGAATTTATTAGGATTGCGATCGCCTCCTAAGTTTCCCAGCTTGGAATCAATGCTATTCAATTTGCTGGTGTGATCCCCCAATTTGGAGTCAATACTGCCCAATCGAGTCGTTTGTTCGCCAAGTTTAGAATCAATGCTGCCTAATTGATTATTTTGATTACTGAGATTACCTTCGATTTTGCCAAGTTGACCACCATGTTGAGTCAGTTGGTTGTCAATGCTGCCTAATCGTTCAGTGTTACCGGCGATCGCATCAAGTTTTTTGTTAATTTCTGGCAATAGTTCATCGGAAATATCAGAAAAAGCACCCAGTTCTCTCAATACTTTATTGAGTGTTTCTGCGGTGGCTTGGTCAACGCCCTCTATTTGAGGTTGGACTCCTGTCTGTTCCCAAAAGCGTTTGAGTAACTGATAAGTGGCGTTGTCTGAAAAGAATTGGCGCTGTTGTTCTTCGAGCAAAATTGTTTCGAGTTTTTGTTGCTCTCGTGGGTCGAGTTGAAACCATTGGCGACGCAATAGAAACAGTAAACCGTTTTGAAAATTAACGATGGCAGAACCTTTGTCGCCGAGGAGGAGAGGGAAAGTGATAGGGGACATAAGAGAGACTCCTTGGGAAATTTTAATATTGGATTAATTTGAGGTTAAAGGGCGATCGGCATCATCTTCTGGATTATCTTCTGGAAAAACAACATCTTCATACAGCAGAGAAATCGGACAGCGAAAATCAACGCTAGTTAACTCAACTTCTAGTTCTGTCTCGTTAGCGGTTGTTGCTTCAAGGGAATAAGCAGTGAGTTCCCATTTGCCTTTTTCATTGATTCGATAGCACTCTACATTCAGGCGATCGGCTTCAATCAGAATGTATTCTTTTAAAGTTTCAATTTGACGGTAATTTCTAAATTTTTGACCGCGATCGAATGCTTCTGTACCAGGAGATAGCACTTCGACAATTAAACAGGGATGATAAATAACTTTACGCGCTCTTTGGTCGAGTGGATCGCAACTCACCATCACATCTGGATAGTGAAAAGGCCCGTTTTGCCAAACTCCCACTTTTGCATCTGCCATAAAGACTTTACAACCTTTACCCCGCAGGTGATTTTTGAGTGCAGATGTAAAGTTTACGGCAATTGAGTTATGGGGCAGAATTCCCCCAGTCATAGCAAAGACTTCCCCATTGATATATTCATACTTAATGGGTTGTTGTTCTTCCCATTCCAAATACTCCTGGGGAGTCATGAATTGAGGTTGTAGTTGAGCAATCATTTGAAATTTCTCCTTCGATATTGGTATTTTGGAAATAGGAAATTAGGCGATGGCGCATTTTTCAAGCAACTCCATACCCTGTATATGGACGCTTGTAAGGTGGATGCAACCCAAGTATAATTTCTTCTTTAGCAACGCCCATTTCCAGCAATTCTTGACCGATATCGATGTCAGTTGCATTGTGCTGAAGCCAGATTTTTTCATCTTTGATATCGAAATGCAGAACGGTGTAATAAATTCGCTCTAGTCCTTTCCAACCCACTCGCATGAGTTGATAGCGATCGCGTACAGGATCGAAAAATAGCTCGTTTTCTACATCTTCGTTGCGGGATTTAAATTGACTGTGCTTTTCCAACAGGGTTTGGATGCAAGACCGATAACGCTCTAATTTATCCATTGGATGACCTCCTCGGTAATGGGTTCGTAAACAATAAGTTTGATTGGTTGGTATATCTGCACAGCACTCTAAAGTTTAATAAAAGTATTAAGTTCCAGACAGTTTCTTCCTGATTAATCGCAATAAGTCTAATTCCAAGTCTATACGGTCACGATGTTGAGCACCTACTTGTTGCCCTTCGGCACCAATGTTATCTTCTCCTAAATTTATTTGCTCAGTCTGACGATTCGGAATACTGCTTTCCAAATCGTAGGCTAGTTGCTCTAGTTCCTCTCTCGAAAGATTATTTACCAATTGTGCTCTGGCTCTGGGATCTTTTGGTATTGCCCCCTTGAGTTTCCCAAGACTACTATTTAATTTTGGAATTTCATGCGAGCCACCGCTAGTCATTAGCCTCGCATCATTTGCAAATCCGCCCCCTGCCCCACTAGCCATAGCAAGTTCAGGTTCTAGCATCGTCGCAAGGCTTTTTAGTCCTTGTTTTCCAGCCACCCGTGTTGCCTGTCCTATCTCTACTCCAAACTCACTTGCAGGTCCAGCAGCACCTATAGATAAAAGCCCCCCAGCCACCTCTCCCGCTGCTTCATAATCCTTTAAAGTACCGTTGCCTTCATAGAGACGGCTAGCAGATGCAGTGATCTCATCCCAGTGCGTAGCAACCGCATAAATAGCTATAGGTAAAAAGACTGCACCTAGAGCCAACCCAATAGTCCCCGCAGCAATTCCGGTTAGACCAGCAGCGATTCCTATTCCAACCTCAACAGCGATTCCAGTCGCTAAGCCTTTTGCAACTCCTTCTGCTACCGCCCCAACTTTTTCCCCAGTGGATGGGGATTGTGTTAACTCGCTTGGAGGCTCAGGAGGTTTGGTTTCAGACTTTGGTGTTGGAGGTGTCGGTGTTTTTGCAGAAGATACTTTGGATGCTGGCGTTGTAGACTTAGGAGCTGTAATCCGATCATCTCCAAATACAGTTACTTCACTTTTATTTTCGTCTACTGGGGTAAATTGTTTATAGCTATTTCCAACTCGATAGGTATTAAAATCTTGATCTGAGTAGACACCCTCTTTCCCCTCTACAGGAGTAATTTGAGGTTTCGTAGACTCCGTGCCAAATAAGTCAGTTAAGTTAATAGGATTATTTTGTGAATATTTATAGATATTAATTCCATCAATGATTCCCACAGGGTCGCAACTTGACCACCGACCTATCCATGTTATGTAATATCGTGCTCCATGATAAGCCAACCCCGTCTCCTCATCCCGCTCCATCCCCGTATACCGATACCGCTTCGCCGCCGCCTTAACCCCCTTATCCACCGCCTGATAAGCACTACTCCCATAGGGATAATACTCCTCATAGGAAATCACACTACCCTTATCATCCAACTCCAAACTAGCCGAACCCAAATGATTCCCAAACTGAAACCGAATCAATTGCGTCGGCGACTCATCATCGGGATTAGTCACAGTCTTCGTCTCCACCAATGCAATCCGCTGCTTATCATCCATCCCATGCAACGTCTCACGCTCTAGCTTAATGTCATTCCCATTGCTCTTAAATTCCCGGTAAAGCTCAAACCCACCCAGATAAATCCGCTCCTGCTTGCGCGTCCCATTTTGCCGCTCAGTGACTTTGCGAACCCGCTCACCACTGGCATCGTAGACATAGAACGTCGTCTCCGGCACCATGTTGGGTGGTGGCGTAGCATTCACCGCCTGCCGCGCCGTCGCACGCAACTCATCCTTGTAATTCCACTGCATCAGCGTCAAGTGCGGCATACTCGTCATGTTGCCGTGAGCATCGTAGGTGTAAGTTTCGGGCTTTACCCCCACATTCGTGATACTCAAACGATTACTCTTCTTGGCAGGTTCAATTAAACTCGCTTCGTTATAAGCATAAGCACGAGTCCAATTCCCATTCGCCGCCTGATGGATTAACTTCTCAAAATTACCAACAGCATCATAGAGATATTGTTCGGTATAATTCCGCATCGCCTGTCCCTCATTAGGATGCGGCCGATTCACGCTAAACTCGTCATTCCAGGTGGTTTCTGGCTGCCCAATCTGTCCGATATGCTCCCGTCCCGTTGCCTCAATCAGTCGGTAGATTGCATCGTAAATATAATCGCATTGTGGCAAGACAACCTGTCCCTTAAAAAAGATAGGTTGCTGGGCATCATCCCAAATGCGAGTAATATTGCCAACAGGGTCGTATGTATAAAACAAATCTTGGAATACCGCACCACCTCGCGTAGTTTTAAGATGAGTTAGACGGAAAGTTGTTTCATCGTAGGTATACTCAGTTTTTGCTCCATTCCCGTATTCAATTAGAGTGCGCTGTCCCTTCGCGTTATAGTCGATATTAGTCACAGCATGAAAATTCGCTGACTGCGGAACCAGTAATGCTATTGGTTCAGCCGTTTCTCCCAACCAAACATCCATCCGTTCCAATAAATTCGCCTCATTGTAACCAGGACTGATGATATTGAATTTCGTATTCTGCTTGCTACTATGGGGTGCAACTAACTGAATCGGTCGATTTAACGCATCATAACGGGTAGTGCTGCTAAAGATTTCAGTTTCTAAAACAGGATTGTCAGACCAATTAGGAATTTTTGTGTAATCCTTTACGAGTTGGCGCGTGCTGCTTGTCAAATTTCCCTTAAAGTCGAATTCCACATTTGTGGCTACACCAGCACTATCAAAATGTTGATAAATCCTGCCCCGATGGTTTTTGGCATCGCCTTTCCCTTCACCATAAACCGTCTTTTCAGCCAGTATTTCCGACTCAGTACCAGCCTTGACAAACAATTGAGTTGGACGCAATAACGCATCATAATTAGTCCGCAAAATGTGGCTACGACTATCCCACATCCGAATGGGCTTGCCTGCCACATTGTTGAGTATCCAGCGATCGCCCGCTTCCATACTAGACTGGTGAATACGATCGCCCAACAAGTCATAATCATATTTCATCACAATGCGTTCTAGAGCATCCGTTACCGCACGCTGATTCCGTTCGATATCCAACTCAACATGAGTGCGATATTTCTGGTCATTGCCATTAGCATCTTTTCCATTATCAGCAACGGTCAAAAATGTGCGTCCTAGCGTGTCTAAATACGCAATAGATGGAGTATCCGCGTGTTTTGATGCTTTTTGGGCTGCGCCTTTCTCCTCAATGCCTAATGCCCCGCCGATGCGCTGTTGATACCAAGTGGGCAAATAATCCGCATCGGGCAATTTCGTAAAAAACGCACTCACATCCGGATCTGTTTTAGGGTCAAAAGTCACCGTATCGTTAACATCGTAAGTTTTTTGCTGCCACGGGTCGAAAACGACTTTTTCCCAGGTATGATTCGGATGCAGCGTAGCGACAACGCGCTCAACCGGGTCATAAAACAGCGTACTGCTAACCCCATGTTTTTCAATGCCGAATTTGTGCGTAGGACTGAAAAACGGCTCAAATTGCTTGACTGGTTTACCCTTGTTGTTGTAGATTGTCGCTCCAGTACCCACCCAACGCGGATTTAGGATGGGTGAATTCGGCACACTTAAATCGAGGGGGCCGGGTTCTGCTTGCACCTTCGTCTGCGCCTCGCGTCCAAAACCATCGGAATAAACGAAACTCAATTGAACTTTAGATTGTTGTCCTGCATTTAAGTCATTAATATGAGTTTCGCGAACAATAGATGCTGCACAAACAGGAGTACGATTCAAGTCATAAATAATCCGCGTCGTTGCCGTTCCCAGATGTTGTGCTGCCAATGAAGGCGGGTCATTAGTATCAAAGAAAGCCTTAATTTCATCATCGGTGAGGTCAGCTTTAAAGTTCGCAAACGAGTCTCCTTTGTTCTCGCTTTCCTTACCCATGATGGCTGTAGCAACCACCATGCCAAAAGCATCAAACTCCGCCTGCGATCGATTACCATTTGGATCGGTAATTTGTTCCGGTTGTAGAGTGCGGTAATTGTTCCGAATTGCGATCGTATTATTGAGCGGATCGATCGCCTGAATAACAGATAAGTGATATTTGTCGTAGGTACTGGTATAAACATTACCAAACGGGTCTTTGATTTTAACAGGTAAATAGAACTGAAACGAGTCAAATGCCTGACGACCGGATGGAATCCACCAATCATTATCTTGCTGTACGTATTTTGCTTCGTTACTTAGTAGCGTATTTAACTCACTAGAGGCGATCTTACTGCTGTAAACCTGAGCCAGCAATCCCGGAGTAAATGCCAATTTAAAGCTTTCACAAGGCAATGCCAGAGAGTCAATTTGTCCCAGTGGTAACGGAATTGGATCGGTTGTATTGGCATCGCTGTTTTTGCGGTAAAGCGTTCTGACACGCTCGATTAAACGTTTTTGAACACCAGTTGTAGCGATAGTTTCGTAAGCTATTGCGATCGCACTTAACAACTGACTACGAATCGAGTCCAGTGCAAATGGAATTGTCGAAGTTAAACCAGTAATTGCGTAAGTACGTGTCTCAATTGGCACACCAATGCGATACCAATCTGGCTCACCTAGATTGTCATTTGGCTTGTTTGTTACTTGATTTTCGGTGTAGGTAATTAGAGTTTTTGCTTGTTCTGGATAAGCAGGAGAACGACGGGGATAAGCGATCGCAACTGACTTCAACCCATTGCCAAAATCATCCACTTCCAACGTCATCGCATGGGTAATCCGAGGATCTTTAGGATTGCGTTCGTAGTGATAATCGATGGTTTCGCGATCGTGCGTAAAGAACACTGCATGATGGTTTATTCCCAGCGATTGCACCAGTCGAATTTCATAATTGCGTTCTGAAATGCTGTAAGGATGTTCTTCCTGATCCGAACCATCTAGCGCGTAGATTTCTTGCCGGAGAATGCGCCCTTTTAGCGATCGCGCTGCCTCTCGTTCTTCCTCCGCCGTCAAGTGATCGGGCAAAATTGTATCTGGTAAAAGTGATGCTACAAATTCCGGGTTTGACTCATTTGGTTCTCGATAATATTCATGCTCAAACTGTTGGGAAATCCTATCACGATCGAAATAGACTCCCGTATGAAACCAAGTTTTAGTCAACACCGGGGGAACAAAAGAAGCTGCATCCAGATTAGTATCTGATTTGGTCTCTGATGTTATTTCTCCAGACTGAATCGTGCCAATCTCTTCTGTATCCCATTGTTCCACCATGCCAAAACCGCGAAATTCCCGTTCAACCCCATCGAAATAGCCGTGATGGTAGGCATAGCGGGTGACAAAACGGTTGCGGCTAATGCGATCGTAAGTTTCCACCCGTTCTACTACATGAACTGGGAATGGCAGCTTGGTAATCCAAGGTTTACCCGCCAATTTATCTTGCAAATAAAACTTGGTAGAAGGCGCATACTGCACAACAGTTTCTGCACCCAGATTATTGACTGTTTTAATTAATAAATGTGGCTTTTGTCCACCCATTAAATCGATATAACGCATCGCACAACGAGCATTTCCAGGCAATGGCGAAGACCACACCAAACAAGCCGTTCCATTTCCCAATAAGTCAACTGTCGTGACTGAAACAGTATGATCGATCGCCGGAAAACTGCTCAAAACCCGCTTTGCAGACCAACTATTGCCCGACTGATTGAAATAAACCTGTACCCCTTCCCCACTCAAATAAAGAATATCCGTGGTTCCAGAACCGTCAATATCTGCTAATAAAATCCGTCGCTGATTAAAGATATCCGGCGCATCAAACCAAGGCGAATTATCCATCGTTACCTTAGTGCTAAATCGCCCGTATCCCAAATTTGCCCAATAACAGACTTCACCATTCCGAATTCGCACGATATCCGTCAACCCATCCCCCGACATATCTGCCAGGTAAATCGACTGTGTACTGTCGGCAAATACAACGCGCGGCCCCTTTTCCTCATCCCAGGATTGGTACACCCGTTCCGCCACATCAAACCCATCTTCTGCCAGCGATGGATGCCAAACAAAACAATTATCTTCTGTAATCAGAATGTCGCTATGTCCGTCACCATTCAGGTCAATAAATTTCAAATTCTGGTTATCCCAATCTATGTTAGGTAAAGACTTGAAAACAACAAACGATTCCCAATCTTCGTTATGATTTCGTTCGTAAAAACCGGGCGTTAGACTGCGTAAAGTTACCAAATCGAGTTGCCCGTCGCCTGCTAAGTCGAGAAATTGAGCGCCATTATTTAAACCTGTTGCAGGTTTAGTAGCAACTAACTCAACTGGGGAAAATTTTGCTTTAATCTGCTTATCACCATCGATTTCGACCGTATTAACCGGGCTGAGATTGCGCTTGTAAAACCATCCATTCCCCTGTTCTGTCAAAATTCCCGATAAGCCTTCCCCATCCAGATCCACCCACTGATATCGCGTTCCATCGAGTCCTTGAGGCAAATTTTCGAGACTTTCGCGATCGACTTCCCGTACCGTTTCATTAATATGGGCTTCGCTATAAGTAAATTCTAAAGGAGGCAAGGATTTCTGAATATACCCACCTGACTGATTTCGTTTGTATCCTGTCTGTTTTACTGAGAGTAATAATGAGTAAATAGGATGGCTAACATTAGTGAGATTTTGTTCTGAAGAATAGGAATAGGTGAAATCTGTCGATCGCACTAAACAATCCTGCCCTACATTAACCTCATCTGGGAAGTGATGGAACATCAACACCCGCTGACATAATCGATAAGTCCGAACTTCAAATCCAGAACGATAAGACGAAAATGGATCGTTACGAACAGCCCAAACTTTTGAATCGTTCGGTTTTGGATTAATTAAATTGTGTTCTCCATAGTCAAATACCACCTCAAACATCCAATCCAATCGCTGACTCAAATCTTCATTGGGTTGTCGAGGAGTTTGATTCCCATATTTGATGCGTTTCAGGTGGCAATTGATCGATCGACTTTCTGGAGTCCGATTCCGTTCGTGTACCTGTGCTATAATTATTCCGGCTGAATCTTCCGATTTATATTCATAGCGAATGGTATTGCCTTTATCGTCATAACTTTCGCAGATTGACCAACTAAAAATACGGTTTGAATCGCTGGGGTCGGCAATCCGACTTTCGGCGGTTTTGCCATAAAGTGTGGTAATATTGTCTTTGGAGAGCGATCACCAATGAACTTCTCCCGAATCTAATTTTGTCCAACGTTCGATTCGAGCAAACAAGCCTTCTATTCGAGGTCGATATTGGCGAATTCGGTAGCCATCCCGCAGCGTTTCATCTACCGCGCCATCTTTGAGTACGGGTACCAAATCTTCTGCACCAGAAAGAATGAAGATATCGGACTCTTCTGCATCCCAGTAGCGCGGTAAGCCTTTATCTGTCTTGCGCGTAATTGAGGGCAGTGATAGATTCCAACCCAAACCAAATATGCCATTACCCGCACCAGAATCGTAGGATAGAGACAACTGCGGCCCAAATCCCGATCGACTGGGACTGGTAGCAATAGGTACACTCATGGAACCCGTGCCAGTCACCGGGTTAGCGGCAAATTTCTCACCCATCCCTTTAATTGCACCACCCCCTTTGGGCAATGACACAGCAGACGGTGGAGTGTAATAACTCTTGTCTGTGCCTTGATCGCTTTGTCCAAAGGAAGACGACGGCTGATGTGCAGTGGAGGATTGTTCGTTCATAAAGGACACTCGCTGGGGACAAACGGTGTATAGTTTCGGCTACCCGGACTAGAACTATTTAGTTATGAAGAAAAGCCATACGAAATGCTCAAATCGAGACTCTTCTTTAGTTTCTAATGCTTATTTCGTCGGAAATTTAAAAATGAAACAAATCGTTACTGAGTCAAGTCGGGAGATGTGAAAAGTTGGATAAAATATAAAGAAATGTAAATTTATTCACTTACTTTCAGAACTGCTGTGGAAATCAAGAAGTTCTGGATATTGAGAATTAGCAAGTTTAAGCTGTACCACGTTTTCTTATGAAATTATACCATGATTAAGACTAATTTTGTGTTGAAATCAGATCATTAATAAAAATTAACGTTTGTTATTTAATTAAAATAAATTGATTAATAAGAGCGCTACGCGCAAAATTTACAACCATTAAAGAGGAATTTGCATGAACACAATTATGCTTGTAGGTCGCCTCGGTCGAGATCCAGAAATCACCTACTTTCAATCTGGATCGTCTGTGACAAAATCTTCTCTTGCCATCAAGAGAAAGATGTCTGATGAAACTGACTGGTTTTCCATTGAAGCTTGGGGAAAAACAGGTGAGGTACTTACTAATTACACCAGAAAAGGCAGCCTCGTCGGTATCGAAGGTCAAGTAACCGTCGAAAGCTGGACGGGAAACAACGGCGAATTTCATTCAAAACTGGTTGTGAAAATCCAGCGCGTAACTCTTCTAGAGAAACGCGATCGAGAAACACAAAGCGCAACTCTTCCCAAAGTCAACTCTTTCGGAAAAATTGCCTACAACCACAACGGCAAAACTCCTGTTTCAGCAAAGGTATTTTAACATCTATCTTTGCTGAAACTAACTAATCATACCAATTTACAGCATATTCCATGTATTTGTGTACGCGCAATTTTGTCAATCTACGTAGTTAGTCGATCGAGAATTTTGCTACTGTACTTCATGAACCTGGAATATGCTGTATTATGGTGTGCTGTTTCTGGAGTCTGACTAGGAAAGAATGAAACTGCGAATGCCTCCGGCACGCTATGCGAACGCATATTGGGATAGCATATTGCTTCTCCAAATGCCTGCTGCATTTAAAGATACTATCGAAAGCATAGACACTGATGATTAATCTGATTCAAAAGCGTGCAACTCAAGAGCAACTTGAAGAAATGTTAGAAATCCTTAGCAGTTATATTAAACTAGCAGTGGATATCGAAAGGGGAATTTTGGCAGGAGGTGGAGAACTTCACGCTGATTGCGAAGCTGTCTTGCTCGAAAATGGGAGCAAGCAAGTAGATATTTGGGGAGCAGATTGGTATCCGCTTACACAAGAAGTAGGATACGAATCTTTAATCAATATCCGTCCCCGCCAAAACAATCGTTCGATGGAAATTCAAGATCCGATAATTAGACAACAAGTTGCTCGAATCGTTCAACAGTTATTAGGAGGGTTATGAGAGATTGGAATGCTTTAAAAGAACGCTATTTGCAAGACGAACTACCAATTCGCTTGGGAAATTTAGCGTCAAATCTGGCACGAATTAAGTCTCGCTGTCAAAATGTAGCTAATGGCGAAATAATTGAAGGTTTGCTGCAAGAAAGTAAGCTGTTTATTGAATGGACGGCTCAAGATGCAGAAATAGAAATAGCTGCTGAGTTAGTTGAGTTGCAAATTCAGTTAGCTTGCTGGCAGTATTCTTGGGCTGGGATTTGGGAAGATGCGGAAAAACGAAATAGAGTTGGAGAAGAAGGAAGAATTTGGTCAGAAAAAGTGCTGAATATGTCGGGTTTGTTGGCTGTAAATTAGATAAACAGCCAATGAATCTTTATGTGTGATAGGCAATCCTCTCCGTAACAGCGATCGCACTGGAATGGTCAACTACCCACCACTAAATTAAATATTCGAGTGGGGGCTTGAAAATCAAGTCCATAGTTGACCATTCTAACTCTTTACTGACTACGTTATCAAGCATGAAGCTGCATAGAACATAGACAAGCCGAAAAAAAACCAGGGTTCGATTTTTTTTGTTACCCTGCAATTCTATGCAGCTTTATGTAAATTTGGTATCGCGGTATCGAATATTAGCAATCAACCACATAAATACAGGAGAAACTCTCATGATGCAAACTTGCACGCTATCTCTGATAGTCATAAAAGATGACGAGTATGACTTCAGACAACAAGGCGAGAATAGCCTTGTTACAGGCACTGGAATTTTTGAGTTTCGCGGTCGGGAAGACATGGAATTTGCTAGCATTCCATTCTCTGCCAAAAATCTGTCTGCCGAACTCATTGAGTCTCAAAATACTGACAAAATTTTGTGTACCTGTAAAGGATACATCACATTTGAAGAAAATATTCCTGTCTTCAATATAGAAGATGCGGAAATAACGAAAATCAACACCCAACCACAGCCAGAAACTCAAGTCAAACCGGAATTCGCATCAAAACCAACTGCAAAAAGCCAAGGTAAAACAAAACCGGAATTTCAACCGCAGTCCAAATCAAAACCTGCTTCTAAACTGCAATCGGAAGCAGAACTGACTTCGTTTGAGAGTAGCTTTCAAACTGAGATGGAACTATACGAGAGTGAATATACTCACATTCCGTTTTAGATGAGTTTAGAAAAAATCCCCAAATGGGGATTTTTTTTCAATATTCTCCGATTTTATAACTTATACATATTAAATAAGTTGTTAGATAAGTTATTAAATAATTTGCGATAATATTGCTATAAGCCCAACCAGTAGAATATAAATGCCAGCCCTATGTAGTTGGCGCTCTGCGCTGTGTAATTGAACTCAGCTCAGAACTAAAAAAATGGCAGAAATTTTCCCACAAATAACTTTGCTCAATGAAGGATGGAAATTTGTCCTCCACTCTAAAAAATCCGGCGAAATAATCAATCCTCAAGGCACAAGACAAACTGCCTATTTCGGATTCGATTCGCAAGCAGCAGCCGAAAAATTCATGAAGCTGCTAATAACCCACGGATGGGGTGATTGCCAAATCCGCCACTCAAAAAGAATCAATACTTGTCAAGTAGAAGTGAAAGTCTGGCACTGCCCTGACTTTTTGTTGAAGCCAGAAACAATCACTAAAACAGTAGGTTATGCGAAAGTTGGTCAGTTTTACAAAACTTATTTGTTCACAAAGAATGGTCAAGCGCAAAAATACAAAAATCTCACAGAAGAAGAACTTCAAAATGCCCACCAAGTCTGTGTTGAGGTGGGGTAGAAATTAGTAGACTGTACTAATTTTGCCAAGTGGTTTTCTCATCAATCAAGGCTGGCCAGCGCTCCGCGCCAGTAACAGCACAAATTCGCATTCGCAAGCTAAAAAATACCATGAAAATCACATCAAGCCACGTCGTATATGTCAGCAGCTTAACTACTTGCTGCTCTAGCCCTGACACAGTAACGCTATTTGAAGGCTTCAACGAAACTAGCGTAACCCTGAAGTTTGGTACGGAAAGTGTAGAGGCTTTATCAAGTTTAATCAACCACCTCAAGGTGACTTTAACCCACCTAACAACTGCAAAAATTGAAGAGTTAGAACGCCTTCAAAATCTCCATTGCACTTGCCAAGAGTCTTACCACATTGAACCATTAGGGTTCTGAAAAACTCAGAAAAACTGACGATAAATGTTAACAAAGAGAATTATAAATTTATAGTCAACTAATTCTCTTTTTTTTTACAACCTAATCATAACAGCGCTTCGCGCCTAGTTTTTGATAAATCACAACTCAAACACATGAAAACAAAAGAAGAACTGCTTGAGTTACTACCGGGCTTTTGCGGTAGCGAAACATTGTACACCCATCGGCTAATTCAGACGACGATCGAACTAACGGAAGGTGTCATGTTCCTCGTTCGAGAAGCAGAATGTACTTGGTTAATCGACGCAATTGCATCATACCAACCAGACATCAAAAAATCTGGCAATGAAATGCTCAAAGGATTCCAAATCTGGGAACTCACAAGACAGCAGGAATGTGAATTTTTGCTGATTTGTAAGGAGGATTCAGAAACACCACCCGCCTACAGCCAAGAAATAGAGTTTTCGGACTTCCCGCTAGACGAAATTAAGCTGTGGTTGTGCAACACCACTTTGCTATTACCGTCCGAATACTAAACTGATTTAACAGTCCACACCAAAATTAAAGATTTTAGTTGGGGAGTGCGCTCAACATTTGTGACTCTTACACATTGTAATGGCACTAGAAGGCTTCGAGATTGTTCGCAGTCTCGAAGCTCTGCGTTAGATCAGAATGACAAAAAATTATTCTCACTACGTAAGCCCTAATTTAGCTCAACCGAAAATGTTCTAAATCCTACATAATGAAGGAAACGTGCAATCATTGCACGTTTCCTTTTTTTTTAAAGACTGTGGCCAAGACAAAAGTCAAATCACTTCTAAAAAGTTCTGCCGCAGCAATAAATACTTGTTTTCAATTACTTGACCTTCTTTCACGCCGTAAACCAGTTCACCATCAAAAATCATTGCCTCTTCAAATTCCCACAATTGCTTAATTTCTGATTGGTTCATTAAATCATTCCGCTCTTCTCCCCCTACAACCCAAAATCCGTCATCGCCTGGTAGACTAGGACAAAATTTATAAGACGGTACACCACGAACGCAATAAACCGCATATTCTGGAATGTCTTGAGGCATCAACAAATCCCTAATGTCCCTCAAGGTGTTTTTTGCTGAAACAACATCTAATACCATAAAAACTCCTAATTTTAACCTGGAAATTGAAATGAAAATCGAAATGGAAATCGAAAAAAATCAACACAAACTTATAATCAACCTCCCAATTCCGAAGAATTTTTGCTCTTAGCAGGTAATGCCTGGAGCTTAGAAGCAGATTCCCGATCTTTTTCCATATACTGCTGGACAACATCCCACTGTTTTGGCATCGACTCGTAATGAGCAGCTTTCATTTCCTCCTTATATTCTCGGACAGCAGCAGGTGTCGGACGACTTTCTATCCGCTCGTTTTTCAAATGAACTTTACCGTTGTCCGCTTGCTGGATGCTTGCTTCATACTGTTTCAAAGACTCTGATAAAGTCTTCGTATCAAGTACATCACCCGTTACCTTCATTCTGCCAGCATTCTGAACCCTGTCTTGATATTCTGGACTGCGGTGCAGCTTTTGAGCATCCGCAGCCCACTCTACAAAACTGTTCAATGAAATGCCATCAATCTTCGGTTGAACCTCTTCTTTTATCCTGGTAAATCTCGCAGTCGCTTCTGATTGATATAAGTCTTGAATCGGTTTAATCGAGCCAAGAGCATAAGCATCTTCCGATGACGATTTCCAAGATTGTTCTTGAATTTCCTTATTGATTCTCCGAACCGAATATACTTCGGAATGCTGCTGCTTCAAAGATGCCGGACACACCGCCTCGTATGCTTGAGGAGCCGATTCTTTAACCTTTAAATGAATGTCAATGGTAGTCGCCGGTGTAGGGTCTTCTTTCACCATCGATTTCGCCGAATCTAACCTACTAGCACTGTCACCGTGCTGACTTTTGAAAACAGCCGGTGCTGTACCGGGTTCTGCACTGACGCCCAGCGATTTCATTGCGACGCGCCCTATTGTATCAACTGAACCTTTTACTTCGTACCCAGCCTCTGTAGCGGCTTTCTGTACTCCTTTAGCGTCGTTTACTACTGCCGCTAAGGCAATATCGTTTGGGCGATCGCCTTTTTCTCCAAACAAGGCTTTTTGATTTGATTTTGACATCAAATCTACCAAATACACAGCCTTAGATGAATCCTCCGCGACCGCAGTAACTGGTTGAGATAAATCTGCTCTTGGCGGCTCTACTGCTGCTTCTTTTTCTGCTATTTTTGCTTTTCTTGTTGGCATATTAACCATCCTTTTTTATTGTTAAATTACTTCGTTGTTTTCTGCTGTGGCAATGTTAAATGAGACTGGCAATTAGATAAAGCTAACTGATAACCTCCTACAAATGTAAGCAGTGAAAATAACCCGGCTGCTAGCAGAAATTTTAAATCTAATGTTTTCCCGCTTCGAGTAACTCCTGAACCAAAAAAAGTCCCATCTGGTTTAGATAACGGTTCAAGTGCCGAAGCCTTTGCCTGGAGTGCATAATGCTCGGCTATAGATTTAACCTCAAACAGCCATTCTTCCTGCTCTTTCGTAATGCTATTAACCCGCTCAAGCCAATTGAAAAATACTCCATCAAATATAGATGGAAGCAATCGCAAAAGAAGTTCCAATCTCTGCATTCTCAGAAGAGTGTCAAATTCGGGGTCATTCGGAGAAACATCGTGGTTCTTAGAAAGTTCTTCTACTACATCTTTTTTAAACTCTTCCACGCTAGTCGGTATATTTTCTGGGGCAAACCACTGAACTATTTCCCGAATTTTTTCGTAATCCAAAACTGCGGTCTTACCGGAATCTAGTTCTGGCTCGCTGTCAAAATCTTCTATGTCGAACTCTGTTTTGTTCACCTTCTTACATTCTCCTTTACAATTAAAAAGTTGTAAACTGTTAACTATCAAATATTTTAATTTTTATCCTAAAAGCCACCATATCAACTATTAATTGTTTAAAATTTCATCCTAAAAACCAAACTATCAAATATCTATCAATCTTCAACTGTTTAAATTACTTCCTAAAAACCAGACGTTCACCTGTCACCTGTCACCTGTCACCTGTCACCTGTTACCTGTTACCTGTTACCTGTTACCTGTTACCTGTTACCTGTCACCTGTCACCTGTCACCTGTCAACTGTCAACTATCAACTATCAACTATCAACTATCATTGCAACTTGATAATTGCTCGAAACTAGCTCTTACGAATCGAAATACAGCCGATCGCGTTTTTGCATAAAATTCAAAATTACCGATCGCATCTTTGTCTGAAAGTGCGTTCAAAAAAGTAACACCCGTGCGGGAAAGCCAATTCATGTGCCCAGCAGTCAGTTTAGGCAGAGCCATCGACTTCAAACTGCCTGCTTCTTCCCGTTCTAAAAACCAATCTTCGCCGCACCATTCCCACTTGCTAGTAGAGCCAGACCAATAATTCTCAAAATGCAAATTGCGTACTAAAATATGTATCAATTCGCCTCCGGTTAATTCCAAAGATTTTTGCAGGGCTGATTTAGACTCAACCGTACCGTCGCAAACCCACCACAGGAAAATACCCCACCCATTCTCAACAGCAGCACTACCGACGCTGTTAGATGCAGCCCAGCAGGCAAATTCACTTCCTCGCCGGCCCGGTAAATCAATAACCGCCGATCGCCCCTGACGAACTAATTCCAGCGCCTCACAAGCCCAATCCAAATCATCGCAGCGGGGAGGTTCCATAGTTTCGCATTTAGATTTAAAAAGCTTCTTCAAATTGCCACCTCTCCCCGCATCAAATAGCGCACAGCCTGGAATCCACTCAGCCAAAAGCTTGGCAACAATAGACTTGCCGCTGGCGTCGCTTTCTCCTCCTACAAAGTGCAGGAAAGGCTTTGTAGAAGCGCAAAAATTAAAGCTAAAGGTTTCCATTTTTTGCTCCTTTATTAAGGTGTTAATCTTAGCAGCTCACAAGCACAATTTAAAGCTAAAATTTTTCATTTTTGGCTCTTTTATTAAGTGTTGACAAATTAGCCTCCCACAAGCACAATTTAAAGCTAAAATTTTTCATTTTTGGCTCCTATATGAGTCATCACTATGTCAAATTGAGTGCAGACATCTTCCAAAAACTTTCGGCTTCTAATACTAAATAAGGGTTTTCCAGACCTCATAGTCTCTGCTACTATTTTTAAAGGCTTCTGTTCTTCCTCAAATATTTTTCGATCGGGCGCGTACATCGCCGGCAGGTTCATAATGAAAAATCCAGATACACCTGCTCCATCGAAATTAGAAACCCCCGCAATTTCCATTTCAACTGAAGCGTATAGCAAAGGAGTTTTTTGGGGTTTGAGCTTCATAAAAGCTTCCCGCTGTTCCAAAGCCTGCCAAGCCACTTCGCTTTTTTCCCGGCCGTAGTTGCGCACCCAAACGTGTCGCATCCAAGAACCAAACTCGCGCATTGAATCAGCAAAAAGCGCTAAAGAGGAAGGCGTCCCGTCGGAAACAAACCACATCACTGGTACTATTCCGAGCTCTTTTACCACATCTGCAAGAGCATTGCGGCGGGCCCACTCTTTAAAAGAATCGAATGCCTGAGCTGGCAAATTTACGATCGTATCTTGCACCATCGCTTTCTCAATAATTGCATCCGCTTCGGAGGAAAGTTCTTCTGATTCTGAAAACAAACTGGTAATACACCGCTCCCCCAACTGTCCGCCGTACCAATTAGAAACGTCCGGTTTTGTACGATCGCAGTCGATGGCACAAAAATCTTCTCTTTTCAATTTCTCGCTCAAATAATGCACCATCAAGCGACAGCAGGTTGACTTACCCACCCCGCCAGATTCTCCTCCCCAAAAATGTACCCAGCGTGCCTGTTCTGGAAGCGAAAACAACTGTTGGGAATCTGCGACTGCTACACCTTCTTGTCCATTTTGAGTTCCATCTAAACCGTAGTTGTATTCGCCGTCAGCAGCAAAACTTATGGTTCCGTTCTCTGCATCCATAGCGTCTCCTAATTCTTGTTTTTTTCTAGCCATTATTTTGATTTAATATCAGAAACTGGTTGCTCAAATCGCTGTTAAGCTTCAACCTTTTTAAAGTTATCGCTCAGATTTTGGAGCGACTTCTTGATTGAATGTAATAAACTGATTGCTAAAATCGCTGTTAACTCGAACGTTTTAAAAGCTATCGCTCAGATTTTGGAGCGACTTCAACGCCATAACCCGAGCTTCTTCTTCCGACATCTGATTCTCTGATAAAGACTCTTCTGCATATCGTTGCCCTACTGAAATATCTGCCGTCGCAACAGAACTACCGGAACCAGACATTCTTTTTAAAACCTCAAAACATGACAAAACTAATTGTTTATAATCGCCCGCACTAATTGAAATGAGGGGTGCTTCTTCTAAATAAGAACTAGCAAAAGTGTCCACCTCTCTGAGTTCTCGCCGCATCCACTCAGCACACTCTTTTAATTTTCTATCATCCCGACAACCTGCAACTTCCTTGGCACGCAGTTTCCACATTAATCTCAATGCCGGCCAAACATAAATTTCTGCTATCTCCTTTTCGTCAACGCCAGAGAATAACTCCAAAATATCGCGGTCGGATGTGCCTTCTAAACCTCTCAGTTTCACGGTTATTTGAGTGTATGCTGTAGTTGAACTACGGGTTAATTTTTGCTCCGGCTCCTGATTTTTCTCAATGTTCTCCACGGTTTTTGCTCCTTCCTATAAATCAATTAGGACTTACGTACTCTCGACACTTTTGCTAGTGAAATTTAGACATTTTCTAGCCTTTGAAGTGGCTGAAAACTATTCTGGGTATCAAATCTGCAATTCATAGGAATTATTCATCTCTGGGTTCTCCTCTGCGTTCTCTGTGTCCTAGAAAGGTTAAATCATTCCGATACAACCGGAAACGATATAAATCCAAAAAGTCGATGACCTCAAAACGGTCGATAACCTCAAAACGGCTGAAACCCTTTTCAATACAAGATTTATATCCAATTAAGCGAAAAGTGTTTCTCCATCTAAGTTTGAAGCCATTTTTACCTCGGTTTTTGTCTAAGTCCCACTAGGATTTGAGATTCGGAGTTTACTTACATAACGCAGTGAAAGGAAACCAAACGTGAATGATATAATTAATATCTCACTCAATGTCTCCTGGACTGTCAATAATTTAACGGTTAACTGATAACTCTCCTGCGACAGCGGTTTCTGCTAAGTAAACACCGTAAGCATCCAGCAACCTGTTACCCAACTCAAAACCATCTAAAGAATGAGGCAAAGATTCACCTGCGTGCCAAATCAGCTTAAAATTTGTGACAAAAGTCTCCTCTAATTTCAACTTTAAATAATCGGCTGTCCCACCACAAAATACAAGTTGCTTGCAACTTTTTGGTATCGAATTCTTCAGCCAATTTTCCAGCACTCCAAAGTAGAGCGGTTGCGCTTCCTTAACGGCTGCCGACAGTTCAAAGCTCAGCTTGTTACCGGCCCATCCCCCAGCAGCTACCACTGAAACCAGTTCTTCAGGATACGTGTTATTGGTTCGCTTGGACACCTCTCTAATCAGTGCATGAAATCCCAAATTTGAAGTAGAAATTACTTCTAAAGTTCCTCGCATCGATACTAATATTGATGCGTTTCGATACCCTAACATCGCTATTGCAATGTCCGACTTTCTCAACTCATTTGGCATCCGAGCTGCTAGCAAGTAAAATATCCCCGCACCTTCTGGCAAACAGCGTACTGTACTAACGTTTACTTGAATTTCTCCTGTCGGTGTCACAAAATTATTAGCTACTTCTTTTATCCTTTCGGCTAGCGCTAATTTCGAGTGCATTTCGTTAGCTGGAAGCAGCAGCGACAGAGAAGCCTCAAATTGAGAACCCAACTGCAACCTCTCAGAAGCCACCCACAGCATCCCCAAAACTTTGTATACTGCCGTAGCAACCTTTGCTTCTGCCAATCGCTCCTTTCCCAAAAAGTGCGTTCCTGCCAAGTATCCCAGTGCCACGTACTGACCGTTCCAGCCAACCCAGCAGCAGTTTTCGGGGTCAGATAGCTTCAAGGATACCTGCAACTCGGCAGCGCTGGAATGCGGCACTGATACTGCATAGGGTTCCATATAACTTGAAGTTAATTTGGCCCCCTTGGACGAACTCATTACTGACTTCACTCCGCAGCCTCCGAAGTCTATACTAGCTACTAATTTTTTTGCGGATAATGCCATATTTTTACGCATGAATGATTCATATCAAACATGAATGATTGGTATTTTAGTATCAAACATGAATGATTGGTATCGCAGTTAATTATTTGGCCGCCGTCAAAAGCTCAAATAATTAATTGCTTTTTACCTTTTTAACCCAAGGGGGACTGTTTTAGCGATCGACCAAAAGATATATCTATTTTTTCAAAAAGCGTGAAAAAATTGAGTTAATATTTGCGCGATGGTTAAGATTTATCTAAAAGATTGTTAATATTTTTACAGTCAGTATTGACCTCGGACAAAAAACCACGGCGGAACCGTGGTTTTCTTGGAGTTACGCATTGCTTGTCGCAGATTCTCGTAGCAGCGAAAGCGCGAAACTGCTAGTTACGCTTCCAGGGAAAGTCCGTATTTTCGGTTCTGTTCGGCGATAAATTCTTCTAGGCTGGAAAATTGACCTTGCTCGAAATCGTCAAGTCCGGGTTGAATGCCTTCCAACGCTTCAAAGAAATCGCTTTCATCAAAGCTGAACCCGAAAGCGAGGACGGCTAGAGCAATACTGGCTATATCTCAATACGGTTGACTTAAGAAAAATCTGACTTGCCAAAAATGCCTGTATTGCCAGAAAATCGTCATATGAAATTCATCAAAAAGCGTTAAGTAAACCGTATTGGGTTATATCCTGCCCTGTATTCTCGGCGCGTTGGCGGAGAAGTGCTTCAATTTTGGGTGGTAAGGTAAGCGTAAGACACATAAAAATTTTGTGGAGAGTTGACTTTCTTGTGGCATAGGTTTGCAACAGTTGGAGCGAGATCAAAGCTAGAGTCGGCTAATTTATCGCGAATAATTTCAGATTAGTTTTCATCGCTTTTTCAAATTAGTTTTCATCGCTTGAACGATCTGAATTGTCATCCAATTCTTCCCCTGGAAAGCAAAAGTTTCGGACTTTGTTCTTCAGCATCAGTCAAAGTAATCTTGCGCCTGCCAATCTGCTCGATCAACTCACTCAAGCTCAATCCCCGCTCTCTGGCAATAGCTCGAAAACCTTCCCATCCCGCAGATGTTACCTGAATGTTCCTTTGCTTTTTTGGCTCCTCATATCGAGGTTCGCCTCCGCCTAACTTCAAATTAGCCAGGGAGTTGGGGTGGAGCTGCGTTCCTTTTCTTGGGGGCATTTGGCAACATTATCCTTTCTCTATTTTCTTTATTATCCCACATTGTTTGTTTTTTTCCATGTTACTATATTATTTATGGAATAAACCCATGCCAGCAGAACTCTTCAAGCTGGTGTCTGGCTTTATTGCTGGCAAGTTAAGGGCTGACTTATTTCAGGAGGCACAAGGAAATGCACCCAACTCAGGAGACATCGGGCAACGAGCAGCGTCAACCGTTCGTAGTTTTGCGAGGCTCAACAGGAAAGCGCCACCACGCTGTTGCGGACTCGCCACGGATTGACCCAGAATTCAAAGCGCTTATCCCTCCTTTGACTGCGATCGAGTTCGCTAGCTTAGAAGCCAGTATTCTTGAGGAAGGATGTCGAGACCCTTTGGTGGTTTGGGCGGAGGAAAAGCTTCTCCTCGACGGCCACAACCGATATGATATTTGTACCGCGCACGGCATCCTCTACCAAACTGTAGAGATGTCTTTCGACAGCCGGAATGCAGTCAAGGTTTGGATGCTCCTCAATCAACTGGGCCGCCGCAACCTCACGTCTGAATCAGTCAGCTATTTGCGCGGCACTTGGTACGAGCTGACAAAGCAGTCCCACGGCGGGGACAGAAAATCAAGTGGTCAAAATGACCACTTGAAAACAGAGGAAAAGTTGGGGACACAGTTCAATGCTTCCCCAAAAACAATTCGCAGAGACGCTGAGTTTGCTAAAGCAGTAGACACCCTGAGTTCTATTGGAGGAGAGGATATGAAGTGGAAAATATTAACTCGTTCGGCGGGGATGACCAAGAAGCAGGTCATCGCTTTGGCGATTGACGCTCGCAGCAGTCCGGCTAAGGTTGCCAAAACTTTACAGGGGTTTGAGAACAGGCGCAAGCAAAAAGTAAAACCTGAAGGTGAACCTACTATCGCCCACCACCTGACGCTCAAAATTGGTTCCCTAGTAGAAGTGTACGCGCCAGATCGCGAAGATGTTAACGGCCGGTTAGGCCGCATTCAGTCAGTCGGGGAGAAAACTGCCACTGTGTGGATGCGACACATCCCTACTCTTACCATGCAGTTATACACCTTCAAACACTCGGCTCTCACTGCTGTCCCGCTCGAAAATCAACCGGGACTTCAAGAAATTTGCGATCGCACTGACAGACTTCACAAATTAGGAAATTTAGATCCATTTGAAGTAGAAATTCTGAACTTGTTAGAAAGAACAACTGCTCTTACACCCACCGAATTGCAGTATTTAGAACAGATTGAGAACAGACACAAACTTGATTGAGTGCCTCACAACTATAGTTGGGGGGTGCAGGAGTGGAAAGCAGGCTATCTCCTGAATCAAGGAGAGGATGGAGGAATAGAATCAATATTTGCCAAAGCAAAGTTGAGCATTTCTTCTGCCCGATCTATTGTTTGCACTGCGTCTGTTTGTGAGATTTGTATATCAGCGTTATAGTCAGCTTCTAATCGAGTTTTTTGGGCATCTATTAGGTAACGATGGAACTGCACCGGAACCCTCCCCGAACGAGCAAATTTTTGACCGAAACCGGCGATGACAGCGGAGTGGCGAGAATAAGATAATTTCTCTGACTCTAAAAATGCAGTGACTGTGTAAAACATCACATAATAAGCGCGGGAAGCGGCAGAATCAAAAAAGCCTTGGTCACATAAAACCCGTGCAGCCTGCAAAGTTCTATCAGCTTTATCAAGTAACCTTTGTTGCTCTGGGTTCATATTGGGACTCCTTCGCGACGGATATTGCGAAAGAAACCGCTTTCATACTCTTGGTACTTCTGAAGTGTGGCAAACATACAGCTAATCACGACAGTATGTTCTAAGCATATATCGGCAATCAAAACAGAAATACGCTCGCTTTCTTGGGAGTAATTGAAGGGTTCTTTGAGAAGGATTAATATATCAATATCGGAGTCCGGTCTAGCATCACCTCTGGCTTGGGAACCATAGAGAATGATTCGGATTAACTGTTCGCCATAAAGATTTTCTAATCCCTGGCGGGTTTGGGCAATAATTTCTTTGAATTGAACATTGATCGTTGAAGTTGGCATAGTTGTTTATAAGCCAATCCATGATTTTTTTAGCTAAGATATTGGCAATATACCAATTATACTGGCAAATGATGCTCGCAGTCGTCCGGCTCAAGTTGCCAAAACTTTACAGGGGCGATGTCGTTCGGTAAAACCTGAAAAGCAACCTGCCACCGCTCACCACCTGACCCTCAAAATTGCTTCCTTAGTAGAGGTGTACGCGCCAGATCGCGAAGATGTTTTGGATCTTGCCACGCCAAAAAAAGCGCTGAGTGTGTTTTTACGGTAACGTTTTCCTCAAGTTAAGCAGTTTGTGTTCATTAAAATCAATAATTTTTTGAGCAAAATCGGCTGTAATCGGGGAGATGCGAGTGTTAATAATTAAATTATAAATATCCACTATATTCGCCTTTGAAATACTTTGAATTCGCTCCAGCAATACAACATATTCCAGTAAGAGTTTTAAACATTGCTTTTGATTTTTGTTTTCGGAGAGTGACAGAAGAGAGGTATGACACAGCCTTTGCTTAATATGTCAAGTTTTTTTGCAAAAAAACTTGACATCACGCGCAGAGCGAAGAATAATACAAGTGAGGGTAAATATTGGATTCAAGCCATGAAACCGATTCGAGTTAATACCTCCGCGCTGATTCACCGGCAAATAGAGCAACAGGGAGAAGGTTACTGGCGGCTATCTGACTTTTCTGGACTACCGCCAACTGCGGTTAGCAAAACCCTCTCCCGCATGGTAAAAACAGGAACGCTAGAACGAGTCAGTAAGGGACTTTATTATCGGCCCCGCCAAACGCGCTTTGGTAGCAGCCGCCCCTCTCAAAGTGAGATTCAAAAATTGTCAATGCCTCAAACTTTGCAGCCGGCAGGACTTAGCGCTGCTAACTTCTTGGGCTTCAGCACTCAGAATGCAATACAAAGTGAGTTTGCTACCTCAGCGAATAGCGTTCCACGCACCATTATCGGCGATCGGGCGAAAGTTCACACCCGCAGGCCTGAAACATGGAAACATCTCTCTAACACAGAAGCAGCGTTGCTGGATTTGTTGAGGTCGAGAGCAAAGCTGAGCGAATTATCACCTGAGCAAACTAAGCAACGCCTGCTAGAGTGCTTTCGTGAGGGCGTGAGCTTTGAGCGCTTAATAGCTGTAGCAGATGCCGAACCTCCCCGCGTGCGAGCAATGCTAGGCGCAATTGGTCAAGAACTAGGTAAAAGCCGTCAGCAACTCCAACAGCTTCGCCAAAACTTAAACCCGATTTCCCGGTTTGACTTTGGGATTCTGAGAAACCTTTGTTATGCTCATGAATGGCAAGCAAAATGAAACTTTGCGAATCTCCCGATTTTCGCGATGCTATCCTGGCGGCCAGAGAACACTTTGCCAAACTCAGTCTTACCGAAGCATTCATCGAAAAAGATTACTATGTCACTGAAGCGCTGCGAATAGTAGCGAATCAGTGGCAAAATCAAGTTATTTTTAAAGGAGGAACCAGCCTTTCAAAAGGATGGAAGCTCATCGAACGCTTCTCCGAAGATATTGACTTATTTTTGAACAAAGATGCGTTTATTCCACGATACGGGGAAAGTCGAGCTGACAAAGAGTTGAAAGCAATAGAAACTGCTGTCAGCCAGCATCCAAGATTAACATTAAACCAGTCTCAATCCAAGCGAGGCATCTATCGGCACAGCTATTTTAACTACCCTCAACAATTTGCTGGGATGGGGACAATTAGCTCGCGTCTGTTTCTAGAGATGGGAACTCGCAGCGGTACTTATCCGTTGCAAACAGTCTCGCTGTCGTCCTATCTCGCTGAATTTCTCCGCGAAATTAATGATAGCCTTAATGCTGAAGATGAATCGCATTTTTCGATGACTTTGCTGCATTTCCGGCGCACTTTTGTAGAAAAACTCTTTGCCATTCATGCCAAAGTAAGGCAATACCAGCGCGAAGAAGTTCCTTTAGGAACAGCAACTCGCCATTATTACGATCTTTTTTGTTTAGCGCAGACACCAGAAGTTCAGCAAATGTTAGGGAGTGGAGAATATAGCGACATCAAGCAAAATTGCGCTTTCCTCAGCCAGCAAGAATTCCCACAACAATATGACCCGCCTGAAAACTTGACATTTTGCAACAGCATAGCCCTGTTTCCCATAGGAGAATTACGCCAAGAAATCGCCAAGGAATATCAGCAGCAGTGCGAAAATTTATGCTATGGCAATTATCCAACATGGGAGGAAATAGAAGCTTGTTTTTCTGAACTGCGGAACCAACTTTAGTTATTGCGACCTGCAATACTAATCGCTCAAACCTGCTCACATTTAGATTTGAGGTTGAAATGTGAAAATCGAAAAGCGATCGGCCTGAATCCTTACGTTTGGTGTTCGGTTTAAGGCTGACTTTTGCAAAAGGTCTCTTGACTCACAAACGAATTGCACGATGATCATCAAAGTGGCAGTCCCGCGGCTAGCATTTGTAAGTGTAATTCACGCCCTACAAAAATCTACCGCACAAACTCTCCTTAAAAACGTCCTACCGGACGCCCCCAAGAAACTACGGTTTTTCGATCGGCAATTTGCACATTTTATCGATAAAATGTGCTTAATGATACCGATTTTTAGGAGCAACCAAATTAGATTTTACTGCGAGCGAGCGATACCAAACTGCAACCAAACTAGATTTACCAATACTAAAACTACACCAAACTTGACGTGACAATATTCGTTCGCAGTTCGTCTATTTTCGTACACTTTCATCTCATTTTCGTCTGCGAACTTTATACTTTTGTCTATTAACGTCACACTTAAATCAATTTAAGTTTATTTATCAAGAACTTATACACTATAAGAATTACAGAGGTTTTTAGACTGTCAAAACCTGCATTGAATAGGAAGCCAATCTTGCCAAAAACCCAGATTCAGGCAAATACTACAGGGGGGCATGGATACAAAACTTGCGCGTCTTTACTTACTCCGCATTGCGCCGTTTTTTACCATCTCAATTCCCAAATACTTGGGGTATCGAAATTTCAGTTTTTTCGACCCAAATGGAGAACCGGACAATTTTAATTATTGTGGGATGGGCGTCCCGCCCGTCCAGAAAAGACGGGCGGGACGCCCATCCCACAAATATGTGTAAATTATTTAATTTCTATTCCCAAGTGTAACCGGCTCTCTTGGATTGGCAGCGTAAAACTAGCCCCTTGGGATAAGGTGGGTTAAAAACAGAGGCAGAATTTGGCTTTAGTCTGGGCGATCGACTCGGCGCAAAAAGTCGTCCATGCGATCGCATACCAAATGCTCTAACTCGGTAGTCAGCCATTGGGCGATCCATGCGACGGAATATTTGCTAACTATCGAATGGAGTTTGTGGCTCCGACTCTGCACCAGGCTCAGATGAGGTTTGTGGCTTGGCAACCAAAACCTTGAAAGCTGCATTTTCCTCATCAGTCAAGGAATTTTTAACTGCTGTCTTGAGGTCGCCTGTCGGGTCACGTTTTATAGGTGCAACAGCTTTCCTAGCCACTGCGGGGTCATTTTCTGCGATCGCTTGGAGCACCCCCTCGACTATCTGTTCAACTAACTCTAGGTTAACGGCGGGTTCAAATTTGTCTGTGGCTTCGATCGATACTTGCTTTGCCATTTGCTGTTCGGCGTCGATCGAGTCAATTAGTGGTGCTTGCTCTGACTCTGGCGACGGGATTGGAACTTCAGAAGGTGACGTGTCATCTGAATGTAGACCTGAATGCAGACCTGAATGTAGACCTGAATGCAGACCTGAATGCAGACCTGAATGTAGACCATCCAGAGGCTCAATACTTTGGCCTGTATGGTTTGTGTTGGCCGTGTAGACCTGAGAGGGGATAACTTTCTCAGAATCATCTTTCTTGAGGTTTGAATCAGTGGCTGGCGAGATCGAACCTGATATCGGCATCGAACCTGATATCGGCATCGAACCTGATATCGGCATCGAACCTGATATCGGCATCGAACCTGATATCGGCATCGAACCTGATATCGGCGGTAAAATTTCAGTTTCTATTTCTTCCAAAACTTTTTGGTTTAGGTCTACATAGTCTACACAAGCCTTGTCTGTTAAAGCTTTTAGGTCTACATTCAGGTCTGCATTATGCAGACCTAGATCTACATTATGCAGACCTAGGTCTACATTTTGAGATAACAAATCTTCCACGGTGGCAATGTTGGTGTCGGCATCCGTCCGCAACCGCAATCCTTTGATTACCGTGCCAGAAGCAGTCCGATCTTTCAAAACATCTTTCCATTCAAGGACGAACTGGCAAAGCTCTACCAAGTCTGCTGAGAAGTTGTTTTTACCTTTGGCGCTGTATCCGGCACTGCGGCAGTAGTGGTGGTAAGAACCGAATAGTGTGGACTTGGCTGCCTTGTAATCGTCGTCCTTCCATTCATCTTTATCGCCCCCGATCGCGGTTTGGGCTGCTGGGTCATGTATGAGGCAGTCGTTGACCCACGATGCCATCGGGTCGGCCCGCACCCGATCTGCCCAGAAAGTGCCGTTGATACCGCAACCCTCCTGGCCCAAGATGCGCTCGATTTCGGCAACTGGAATTGTCAGCAGGTACTGGGTGAACGCGCTCAGCTCCGGCTCTAGCTCCCGTTCGAGGTGGCGGTTGCGCTTGACTGGGGTGTACCGAAATTCCTCCTGCACGATCCGGCGCTTCAACCAAGACAGACCGCTGGCGGGGAAACACGGCTGATTTGCGGTGATTAGAGCCAGCCCCGGAAAGCGGAAACTGACCGCGTTTTGGTAAAGTTTGCGACCGCTAAGGAGCCCCCCACCCGTCAGCGACCTGAAGTTTGACAAGTTGCCCGTGTACTTCTCTTGGTCGTCAAAAACGGCCAGGCGCTTCGTTTGCAATTCCGCCACTTTGTCTGCTTTGGTTAAGTCTTCGAGGTTCCCGATCCAAGTATTTCGTTCGCCGACAATCATGGTGGCTAGCCGGGTGTAAAGCCCTTTTCCGGTTCCTCCAGGCCCATTCAGCATGAAGAATTTTTGCAAGGAAGACATACCGCGCAAGCTGGCCGCAATGAAGGCTAGCAGGATTTCTTTTTTGTTCTGGTTGCCGTCGGTTGCCTGATTCATCCAGTCGTTAATTTTTGCCCATCCAGTGTTAACGGCGCTTCCTTTGTAGCTTCGGGGCAGCGACCAAGTTAGCCGGAAGCCGGGGGCGTGAGAGTGCCACTGGTTGTTGTCGATTTCTAGCACCCCATCCTCAAAGGGCAGGAGTTCGTTTGAGGGTCGCTCGCCCCACTGGAATTCGTACAGCTCCCGCTTCATCGCCCCCAGAACGTTGGCGCAGTAGGCGTTGTTCGGCACAGTCCCCCGAGCCTTGCAAAGCCCGTGAATTGCGCTCAGTACGTAATCTTCGCTAACAGCGCCCCAAACTCCCCGGTGCTGGAGTTCGTATTTCATCCAAGATTTGTGTTCCTCAGAGTAGCAGAGCCTGTCGCGCAAATCTTCAGCAAACTGGGCCCCGAGCTCTTGCGGTGCGGGCGGTTTGAGGGAGAATTGGGGGGGGCTGTTGCCGTCGCTGAGCGAGCTTTCCCAGTCCTCGAACCGCACGGAACGGACCAGCATCCGCCGAAATTCTTCTATTCCTTTTCTCTGAATGAAATCGTCCATTCCTTTGGTTTCTCCCTCAGTGCCTGGTTCCCATTGTCCCGTAACGCTGCGGACGGGAACGCCAAATTTGAGCAACTGGTGGCCGAGTTTTCGCTGTTCCCAAATGACGTTTGGGTTAGTCGCTGCATCCGCATCAAAACCAATGATGAACCCAAAACCAGCACGAGCGTAGGATTCTAATGTGGGAACGAGATAGCGTTGACCCTGCAAATCGCTCTTCTTGGCAGTCAGCCCCATGCTGATGCCCATCAAGGCAATTGTCGGTAAATCGTGGCTGCATCCCGCGATCGCCTTAAATGCTCCCTCTGTGATGATGAGGTAAGGATGGTCGTTGATGTGGTAACAAACAAGTTTGAGTTTTTCTGGGTCCCAGTAATCCTTATCTGTCGGATGTTGCGGCAAGAATGCGTCGTATTCACCAACGGGCGATCGATATTTGGGTGCTTTTTTGCAGCCGGAGGATTTCCAAGGTTTATCGGGTCTGAATTGGAATTGTGTGGTTTTGCCCACAAATAGGATGCCGCCGGATTTCGCCGTATAACCCAAATATACTGATGCCTCATCCTCCGTTACGGTTCGACAGTTGACGGAACTCCAATCGTTTAGCAGTCCCCGGCTCTCAATGTGGCTCTGGTGTTTGCTGGAAAGATAAGCGGTAGATTGAATTTGCGTTACAACATTCATAGATCCTCTCTCGCTACTCATAGCGGTGCTAACTGGTTTTGTTTGCAAAAACCCGCTAAATGTAGAAGAGACGGCCCTGCTTTCACTACCGTGAGATTTACAAAGGTGTAAATTTGGCGGTAATCGCAGATTTGAACTATGATGGTCTTAGAATTTTATTATTTTTGATTGTCGGTTGTCTCTTCTAAAGACAGCGGGCATTTTTTTTGGTCTGGTCTGGTCTTAAGCTGCGAGGCTTTTCGGTGGTTGCCGAGAGCCTCTGTAATTCCATAAGTTGATAGATCCTCCAATTTTAAACCTGAACGTATGGCTTAGATTGCTCGCTGGCAAGGAATTTCTGATAAGCTTCTCGATCGCCACCAAAGGAATCAACGGAAACCTTGGTAACAATCTCGTAAGTCATTGCCTCAGCTTGCTCTGGTGTCAAAGGTTGGCGCTCGCAGTAAGCAATCTGTACGTCCCGAAACTCCGGCAGTTCCTCCTCAATCTCTGATAAATCGGCTTCATACCGAAACACTCTGACCACTACCCAGTCTGAGGGAACAACAAGGTAAGCTTTCCAAGGGCTGCCCTCTTTTTTGACGTGGTAAGTCAACCGTTCGCCAAGTTTGACACGGCGCTTCAGTAGGGGGCGGGAATCGTGCGAAAGCTGCAAAAGTCGAGTTAGCTGCTTGCCAATCACAAGCTCTTTGCTCTCGATCGGCACCCATTTTTCTTGCTCTTTGACTAGGTAAAGGCTCAGGGTAGACTTACTTGCCAGTGGGTCGTACAGTTCGATTTCTTCAGTTGGTGTTATTTGTTCGAGTAATGTCATAGCTATGCCTCATCCTTATTGTCGTCGTCTTGGTGGTCGCCCCACATATCCCAAAAACTCGTCTGCTTGCCTTTGAAGACGCAATCGACCGAAAGTTCTGAATCGTCGTCGTTTTGTTCGACTTTTTTGAGTTCCCACCCATACTTTTTTTCCATCTCCTTGCAATCCTCTTCAGATGAGGCTGAATGTCTGTTTTCCTGCTCCGAATCGTCATCCTCACTTTTGCTAAACGGCCATCCAATCATTGCAGTCACTCCTTTAAATGGATGTATTTTAAAACGCCTCCAGCTTTTTATCTTTCCCTGGGGGTTTGGGGGTTTGGGAACTCAAAAAGTTTGAAATGCCGTTCTTAGCTCTGGTTCTAGCTAAATGCAGTCCACAAAAGCTTTTGGCAAAAAATCTGAGACATTTTGAACTTTTAATCCAGCACACTTGGCGTTGCTGTTTTGGGTATACACCAAACGCGAGGTCAACAAATCTTGGTGTATACGCGCAGTTCAGCTTAGTTTTTCAAGTAGTGTTTCCCATTCAATAATTTGATTTTTTAGAAAAAGGGCGCGATCGCTCCTAGCCTTGCGTTTGAGGAACAAGCCCTTGCCAGCAAGTTCGTCGCGAGATAGAGCGATGCTGAATTCCAGGACTTTTGCACATTTTCTCCCTATCCTCCTTTGTTAGTTCAGAATCGTTCATTCCCGCGACCCCTCGTGCGAACTGTTCCAAGAATTCAGAGCGGGAGATGGCAAGAGCATCAGCCCTGGTGTCGATCGCCTTCATTGCGGTAGGAGTCACAAAAATGCTGTAGCGCTCTTTGTTTTCGCCCCAAGCGCTGCGTTCTGCTGGTTTTCTGGTCATTGGTCTGTGTATGCACAACAAATTTCATCATAGGGCTTGACAATACCTAAATAAAAGTGTTATGCCTGTGTCTACATAGTTATGTATGTGCATACACAGCTATAGTTAACATCAAAACCAAACCCCGCCCCCTCTGACTCGCAATCTTCTGGGGCGGGGTATGGCACTCACAAATAAATGGAGATTTCCTCTATGTTCGCAGATTACGGGCAGCAACCACCAGCCCAACCAAGCTTTGTCGAAATCCCTAACCCCTGCGTCACCACCACAATGGGACGCATCGAAGTAACGGATGTTCGTTCTGAAACCCTCACAGGTCGGCTATTGGATGACCAGGACAAACCAATCCAAGAAGACGGACAACCGGTTTACGTGTGCGTCCGCAAGTCAGAGATTCTGTATTCCACCGAACGAGACAACATGATGAATTGGTGGGAACTAGGGGAACAAGCCGTGGTTCCCTACATGGCGCCCAGGAAATATTCCCTGGAATCCTTAATCAATCGATTGGATGGGCTCAACTCGGATGAACTCTATGTTTTGCGAACCTTCGTCTGTTTGGAGAGCGACCCGTTCAAAGCGTATTCGGGGAGCGTCAACAACGACTTATCCCACTTGCAGCTTTGGTTCCCGACAGTGCGAGTTCTTGATCGTGTGGAACAAAACCAACTAGCAAGCGCGTTGTGCTGGCGGATAGCTAGCGAATCCAACGCACCGACAGCACCCACACCGGGCGATGGGAGGGACGATTAATCCTCTAGAACGAGTAGGAGCTCAAATTATGATGACAAACTTTGGCATTGGGTTGGAAACGCCGCCAAGTTTCACGCCCCAATTGATGTGTTCCCCAAATCTGAATTTTGTGCCTAATCCAGACGACACTTTACCCTCGTTCATCAGGGGTGTGAACAGTTTGCCAGCTCAATCTGATGGCTGCGAACGGGTAAGGATAATGGTTTTTGGATCGAGTTACGGGGTGACATACGCGATTCGCTGGCTTTACAGACTACAGTTCGCTCATATCAGCGAGTGGAGTTTCTTGATGCCTGCTCCAAGTGAGGGTGAATTCATGAGCATTATTACCAAGAGAATCCCACGCTCGTCCAACGAACTAATTGGCATAAAACTTGGTAACAACTTAGTAACCATTTTGTAGCAAGGCTGGCGATAGTTTTATCTGTATCAAAAGCGATCGCCAGTTTCTTCTATCAGATAGCAGTGAGGAATGACCATGACCAACGGCAACGGGTCGAACGGCGTGTCGCCTAACGGTGATACGCCCCAACCAGATCCAATACAAAAGTTAACGGAATACGTTGAATCAGTGGAGATTTCTCTAGAAATCCAGGAAGATAAGACAGATGCCATTGAAGATCAGGTGGCAAGTCTTAGCGAGCAGATAACCGAGTTGAAACAACAAGTGAAAGACATATGTCAACTACCGCACACTTACTCACAGGGTCAGGTGTGGGCTTGAATTGAGCCTGTTGACCAGACGGCTAGTTTTCTATTAGCAGCCGTTAAGACTAAGAGTTAAAGTTCGTACCAAGGAATGCGTGCCAGTTCCTTGCTCTACAACTGGGTAATTAAACAGGTCATTAAGGGAAAGCCAGTGTTACTCAGAAAGTACCGAGTCTTAACAACGTCGAGGCAAACTTAACCAGTAATGAGAGGTGCAGTAATGCGCGTTTTCGTATTAGACAAAAATCTCCTTCCTCTTGATCCCTGCCATCAGGCACGAGCGAGAGAACTGTTAAAAAAAGGTAGAGCTAGAGTTTTCAAGCGCTATCCATTCACCATCGTGATGCAGGACAGAACCCTTGAAGAATCTACAACTCACCCGCACCGAATCAAAATCGACCCCGGTAGTAAGGTGACTGGTTTTGCGGTGATTCAAGAAGAAACTGGGCGCGTTACAAATGCTCTTGAAATAACTCACAGAGGGCAGCAGATTAAAGACGCCCTTGAGTCTCGCAGATCCTTAAGAAGAGGTCGCCGCAACCGTAAAACTCGTTACCGCAAACCTCGTTTCTTAAACCGAACCCGCAAACAGGGCTGGCTGCCACCGTCTCTTGAGAGTCGAATTGCAAACATTGAAACTTGGGTGGATCGAATTAGAAAAGTTTGTCCTATTACCGCAATTTCTCAAGAGTTGGTTAGGTTTGACTTGCAACAACTCCAGAACCCTGAAATTAGCGGCGTAGAGTACCAGCGAGGCGAATTATTTGGATTTGAAGTCAAAGAGTATTTGTTGGCAAAATGGGGTAGGAAATGCGCTTACTGCGGCATTGAAAATGTTCCGTTTGAGATCGAACACATACTCGCTCGAAGCAAAGGTGGTTCTAACCGAGTTAGCAATCTCTGCCTGAGTTGCCATTCCTGCAATCAAGCCAAGGGAAACCAACCTGTTGGGGAGTTCCTCAAGAAGAAACCTGAAATCCTCAAGCGAATTTTAGCTCAAGCAAAAGCACCTCTTAAGGATGCAGCAGCAGTTAATGCTACCCGATGGGAGTTGTACAGAAGGCTGCAATCAACTGGACTACCTGTAGAAGTAGGAACTGGCGGTCGGACAAAATTCAACCGCCAGACTAGGGGCATTGAAAAGACACATTGGGCTGATGCGGCTTGTGTAGGAGCATCTACACCCGAACGCTTACTTCTTAATGGAGTTAAGCCGTTAATTGTTAAAGCCAAAGGACACGGAACTCGCCAGCGGTGTCGGCCTGATAAATACGGATTTCCCAAGGCTCATGCTCCGTCATCTAAGTCTTTTCAAAACTTTCAAACAGGAGACATCGTTAAAGCTAATGTCCCTACAGGGAAGTTTGCAGGTCGGTATGTCGGCCGGGTTGCCATTCGGTTCAGGCCAAGTTTTGTTCTGCAACTACCAACTCACAAGTTTGACGTGCACCCAAAATATTTGAAAACAATTCACAAGGCTGACGGCTATGAATACCAGACCTGATTCTAAGGATGCCCTATCGGTAATTCATTGGTTGGTGGCAATTCCCCGGACGCTAACCAAGAGCGGGTATAACGGGAGTCTCCTTGCCGCATTTGGGGTGGAGATGAAGAGGACTGGAAACGAATGTCAAAGACTTGACGGGCTTATCGCACGCCGTCAGCAGAAAAACCGATTGCAACGGTCAAGGCTGGAGCGAACCAAGCGCTTGCGAGATGAAGTTGCCTTGGGTAGACCCTTGAGAAAATCTCCAATCCTTGACTTCGTTGATGATTTGGTACACCGTCCGCCCAACCAAGAGCAGATGCGCCAGCTTAAGGAACTGCTTCTAGAAGAACAGAAGGCGATCGCTCAACTCATTGCCCTAATTGACCGGCACAAGGAGTAGCTGTCTGCGGTTCACGAAACAGCCCAGCGACACCCTTTGCTGGGCGAATTTTTTTTTGTGGATGGTGGGCGAGATCGTTCGGGGATTCTCGATCTCGATCGGCAAACCAGAGGCATGAATTAGCTGCAAATTGGGTGAATTCCCAGCAATTGTGCCAGATTTGATAGTTAGAATGCCTGCTCTCAAACACACTCCATTCATTGCTAATTGAGCTGTACAATCATGTTTTATGAGTTGCCACAACTTCAAGGTAAAATCAGAAACATTAAGCTAATTACCAACATTTTTAATCTGATAATTTGAAGTTGTCAGATACCAGGTCTATGATTACTCCCATTTTTCCGGATAATTGACCAATTGGAACATCTGATAAACTTTCTAGTTTACGAAATAATGCTTCGTAATTCAGGTGCCTAAAATGTAGTCACAGAGCGACTTATAAAATTCAAGAATTCCATTTCATCAATAGCTTGATTCTCAATAAGTACGAAACTAAATGCTTTCATGGTTTCTTAATAAGAATGGGAGTTCTAGTATAATTTGACCAAATGCTTATGTAGTATAGGTTTTAGTGCTTTTGGTGTGACCTGAATCCTTACGTTTAATCGTTTAATCGTTTAATCTTTTACTGTTTGAGTTTTTAAACAACAGCTTGCCTGAGCTTCAAAGGTGGCTACTTTTAGCTGCCCTTATTTTTTAGTCTAAACTACAGTATTTTAATCTGTCAAAAAAAAGCACTCGACCCTGCAAATATACTTATTGTTAAGATTATTTACATCGAGATCCGCAGCAAGAAATTCACCGTACCTATTATTAGAGCAAGTTCCAGGTTGATGAAGTAGATAGTTCCCTTTCGTAGGAGCAATCCCCCGTGGTTGCCCTGGTCGGGGTGGGGTTGGTGGATTTGAATTGTACCTTACGTACACCAAAAGCACTGTAAATCTATATCAGGTACCCAACAATGACAGCAACATTATTTGCCGCCGGATTCAAAGGATTTCGGGATAGCTTCAGCGCGATCGATCGCGCCAAAAATATTACTTCCGTAGTGTTTATTGATGCGGCAGTAGAAGATTATCAAAGTTTAATTGGAGGAGTTGTAGAAGGAGTAGAAGCGATCGTACTTGACGCGCAGCGAGATGGAGTCGAGCAAATCGCTGAAATTTTGAGCGATCGCACCAATATCGACGCCGTTCACATTGTATCTCACGGCAGTCCCGGCAGCATTCAACTGGGAAATACCGATCTCAGCGCGTTGACTCTCCAAGCCTATGCCCCGCTGCTGCAAAAATGGCGGGACAGCCTCGCACCCGGTGCCACCATACTTTTGTACGGGTGCAGGGTAGGCGAAAATATCAGCTTCCTCCAAAATTTGAGGGAATTAACAGGTGCAAACATTGCCGCCTCCAAAAACTTAACCGGTAATGCTGCATTGGGGGGAGATTGGAATTTAGAAGTAACAGCAGGTGCGATCGATTTTCCCATAGCATTCGATCGGGCGATCGTGCAAGCTTACAGCCACGTTCTCGCCGTTATCCCTGTTACCACTATTGCCGACGAGGACAGTGGACTCTTAGTTGGTGCTAAACCAGGCAGAGTTACCACGGGTACTTCTTTGCGGGAAGCGATTCTGTACTCTGTTGCCGGAGATACCATCAATCTGCCTGCAGGGAAATTTACCCTAACCCTCTTCGGAATTGGCGAAGACGCTGGTGAGATAGGCGACCTTGACATCAAACGCAATCTTATCCTCAAAGGTGCAGGTGCTAACCAGACTTTTATCACAACTCAAGCGGGCTGGAACGATCGCATCTTTGACATCCACGACAAGAATAACTTCACGATCTCTGGCGTGAAGATATCAGGAGGAGATGTCAAAATACCAGGAGTCCAAATACCAGGAGTAAATATTACTGCTGAAGGCGGTGCCATCCGCAACGCCGGCGGTACGCTAGATATCTCCGAAAGCACGATCGATAACAACAAAGCTAAGCAAGAAGGCGGTGGTATTTACAACAAGGAAGGTACTGTTAATATCAAAAAAAGTACCCTCTCTAACAACAGCTCGCTCTCTAACAATGGTGGTGGCATTTATAACAATCTGGGTACTGCTGATATCTCCGAAAGCACGATAAATAACAACAAAGCTCAGCAACAAGGTGGTGGTATTTACAACAGTGAAGGTACTATTAAAATTAAAAAAAGTACCCTCTCTAACAACAGTACAGTCTCAGACAGTGGTGGCGGCCTCTATAACAGTCGGGGTACTGCAGACATCTCCGAAAGCACCCTCGACAACAACCAGGCGTTTTTAAGTGGCGGTGGCATTTACAGCTACTCCACGATCGCAACCGTCACGATCTCCAATAGCACTCTTTCGGGCAACAAAATCACCGGCAATCAAGGAAAAAATCACGACGGCGGTGGCATCTACAACTTGGCAAGTCAAGTAGACATCAAAAATAGTACCCTCTCTAACAACAAAGCCAACATTGCCACAAGCAACGGTGGCGGTATCTACAACGAGATTGGCAACATAAATCTTACCAATGCCACGATCGCCGAAAATACAAGCAATAACGTTAGCGGTGGGGGAGTTTTTACTGCTGGTGGTACTGTCAAAGTTCAGAACACTATCATTGCCAAAAACTCTGCTAGAAATGCTCCCGATGTCAAAGGTAATTTCACTGACAATGGGAATAACCTGATCGGTATTAAAGACGGCAGCAACTTTGTGTTCGTGGCTGGCGGGCTGATAGGTAAAGCGGGAGCTCCCGTAAACCCCAAGCTCGGCCCCTTAAACAATAATGACGGCCCTACAAAAACCCACGCATTGCTAGTTAAAAGTCCCGCGATCGACGCCGGAAAGAATGCTGCGGCCCCTGGCAATGTCGATCAGCGAGGTAAACCCCGCATCGTCAACAAAACAGTAGATATTGGAGCTTTCGAGGTTCAGGAGGCCCAGCCCGTTAAAAAAGTTGGCTTTGCCGCCCCTGCATACTCCGCTACAGAGGGAACTGCCCCCACCACCATTACCGTCCCTGTCATTCTCAACGAAACTCCCGAAGAAGATGTTACTGTCTTCATCTTTACTAACGCTAGCAGTACCGCTACTTTGGATGCGGACTACACTTTTGCCCCAACATCCCTAACATTTCCCGCAGGTACGGCGGAATTAAGTCAAAACGTCACCGTTACAATCAATCCAGACGACATCCCAGAATTAGATGAAACGGCATTTTTTGAGTTCAGCAATATCATCAATGCCGAGCCCGGAGACATAACTGAAACCGCAGTGACGATTCTGGCTAACGACACGCCAACACCGACACCAACGCCAACACCGATATCAACGCCAACACCGATATCAACGCCAACACCGATATCAACGCCAACACCGATATCAACGCCAACGCCGGCACCGACACCAACGCCGATATCAACACCGACACCGGCACCGACACCAACGCCGACACCAGGAATTGGCTTCAGTTTTAGTGCCGCGAATTATACGATCGAAGAAGGTCGCACTGCCTCGATCGAAATTTTTCGCAATGGCAATACTAATGTTGCAGTTAACTTTAACACTGCTGACGGATCGGCCGTTGCTGGTGGTTCTCAACCCGATTACATTGCTGCTAGCGGTACGTTGAATTTTGCGATCGGTCAAACTAGCGCAACTTTCACTGTCTCAACGATTGACGATACTTTGAGCGAACTTTCTGAGACTGTCAATCTTTTCCTCGGCAACGGTAGCACAGACAGTCTTGTCGCTGCCGTTCTGACAATTACCGACAATGACACTCTTGTAGGGAATACGAGAGACACTCTTGTAGCAATTGACGGCGATACTATTCGGATCCGAACCGATGTTTTGTCAACAGTAACTCCTGCCATTAACACCCTTAGCGGTGCGCGAAATAACAATTCAATTCGTGCTTCTCAAATCTCAGATTCTCTTGGCGGCAGTATCGCTAACGACTTGTTATTTGGCAGTCAAGATCTCGATTCGATCGGCGGTGATGTTTTGATGGGTTCTAGCGCTAGCAATTTGCTCAATGGATTCGAGCGCAACGATACTTTGTATGGAGGTAAAAATGACGATACTCTCATCGGTGCTGGTGGCGATGACGTATTGTATGGAGGTTTAGGTAATGACTGCTTAATTGGCGGCAGCGGCAATGACATTTTTGTCTTAGATATTCGAGGGGGAAGCGATATCGTAACCGACTGGCAAGACGGTCAAGATTTGTTGGGATTAACAGGAGGTTTGACTTTCGGACAGTTGAGCGTTACGCAAAATAACAGCGGCGCTTTAATCAATTATGGCGATCGACTTTTGGCAACAGTAATTGGAGTGTCAGCCAACCAAATTGCCGCTGGCGATTTCAAACTAATTTAATTGAGATTGCGGGCGATCGATCGCCATAGAATTAGTTGGCAGTCAGGACTTTAGCTCTTTCTATTTTGAGGGCTGAAGTCCAATGGCACTGCTCAAGTCTTAATTAGATTTCTTGCAAAAGTCGGGAATAGGGAACAGGGAACGGGGAACAGTGAACAAGAATTAATGCAAACAACACCGCAAAAATATTTTGGCAATTCAAGTCTATTAAGCCCGCAGTTTAGCTTTCAAGACTCTCGCAGGTTCCTGGATTCGAGGATACGGTTTCGGCCGGAGTTTCAATGATAAGGACAACTTCGCTTTTGGTTTCGGTTCTCCTGGATATTCGGTGATAAGTGAAGCGTATATGACTCCTGGTATGAGTTTCAAGACTTGCACTGGAAGATTTTTGTAGCTTGAGATACAATTTTAACCACAAACCCAGGAGAGCCTTGGTCGCCCTAAGGAATGAAAATTCAATAATTTCAGCATCTTTACGCCCGCTAGCTTTACAGGCAAGGATTGAAAGATCGAGATTGCTTAAGTTATTAAATTGCCATTGCTAAGTTGCTAGGGCGTCGGTACAGTAGAATATTTTGATAAAAAGAACGAAATATGTATTATGTAGGGCGAAGGATGAGGCGACAGTAGATCGCGATCGCCAACCATTTTTTTGTCCTCATGCGAGAGCTCTGCCAAGATCTACATCAACACACATACTATGTCGATGAGTGTCAACTCCTAATACTGAACCGACGCCCTAGTGCCGCTAATCCATTCGCTGTAGCAATTGGTGGTGGTGTAGCCAAGTTGTTGAAATAGGGCGATGGTTTCGAGTTCTAGGGCTGCTTCTGAGTCGGGGTGGGACATGATAGTTTTGGATTGAGAGAGGTTATGACGCTGCTATTGATTCGTTTATAGCGTGGGCTAAAATTCCCAAAATTTTATTAACATTGTTGCTCAGAAAATGCTCTCCTAAATCTATTTCAATAATTTGTTCTTTTAATTTTAAAAATTTCCATCTATCCCCAGTTGTGACAGCCCCATAAATTTGGTCAATTTGGTTTTCTTCCCGTTCGTTAAATAATCTTGCTGCTAACATTTCTGCTACGCATTGACCTAATCCAGCATTAATATCTTCTTTTTTGGCTTCTACAATTGTGATGACGGGGGCATTGATAAATAGCTGTTCTGGAGAACGGCTGATGAGAAAGTCGCAGGTTCCGTTTAATCCTCTGGTCGCATCAACGGTAAAATCCACGCCTGAAAATAAACTAATGGGTTGCGTAAAGAACTTTTTTAATTCAATTAAAATAGGAGAAATAATCATTTCAGAACGCGACTTTTCTGTATTGATAGCAAGCGCCAAAGGGAGATTGTATAGAAGGGTTTCTTGCAAATAAAGACTGCTGTTAAAGTCTGAAACTCCTGGAAAAAGATCGAGTTTTTCAGAAACTGTTAAACCGAATATTTTTACTATTTTTGCTAATGTAAAGTCGCTGTAAGACATATCTTTTACCTTGTTTTGCTTGTTTGTTGGATATTGATAACGATCAAAGAGATTAATTATCTATACTTTGCAGCATTATTTGTCTGATTTGTTTGAGAATTCGCATAATGTCATAAAGTTGATTGCGGTGGGGGAGTAGCAGGGAGAAGATATTAGATAAATCGTATTGAGGATCTGGTTGAATTATGAGTTTGATAAATTGGAATTCATCGCCATTTGTGATTAATCCATAAACGGAGCGTTCTGGGTTGGGGCTTGCCATCAAGTAGGTGAGGGCTTGAGGTAGGGCAACAGAAAAAGCAATTGTTGATTTAGATTCAACAACTAATGCCCAGAGTTGCTGTTGAATAATCAGCGTGTCGATGCGTCCTCTAAGTATTTCGTCTCTGTCTTCTAGGATGAGTTCGACTTCGGGTTCTGTGGTGACAAAGAAGGGCTCGTCGTATAAGCCTGCTAGGGTTAATAAGGGAGAAATGACTAAGTGATTGATGGTTCCTTCGGCTAAGGAACCGCGTTCTCTATGGCGCAGAAATCGATTTCTGATTTGGTCTAGTGCGGCTGTTTCAAAGTCGGTGAGTTCGGGTAAGTTTTGGGTAAATTCTGGGGAAAATTGATCGTTGCTTGTTGGAGTTAGATTGAATCTTTCTCGCAGGTTAAGCAAACTGGTGATGGTTTTGGAAATCGGTTTAGTTTGAACCATAGCTTTAATGCAAGGGAAGGTGATTGAAATACTCCCCTGCCTGAAGGCGAGGGAATTCTGAGTCGCAGACAGCAATTGCAGGTTTCGCCTGTCTAACTATTGTAGCAGTTGGCGGTGGTGTAGCCGAGTTTTTCAAAGAGGGCGATGGTTTCGACTTCTGGGGCTGCTTCTGAGTCGGCGTGGGGCATGGTGATTTTAGATTTTGGATTTTAGATTGACTTATGAAAAATAAAATCTACTAATTTTGATATTATTCTATAATGGTTTGAATCATTTGTGGAGTGAAAATCTCGCCCTTTTTACTTCGTTACACTTGACTCATGACAAGTAAGTTTTTATCGTCAGCGATCGACCGGATTTGATATAACTGGATGCCTAAGTTAGGCACCCAGGTAGTGGGGTAAGTTGCAGCTAGTTAATTAGTACGATCGCCCCAAGGCTGATTTACTTGTCGGACACAATCAAGGTAGAGGAAGCCGATCGCCCAAATTCTTCGGGAGTGTATTGTAAATGAGCTTCTGCGCCCGGCCAAAGGTAGGTGCCGGGAGTGACAGATCGGACGAGATAGTGGAGGCTGTAGACTCCGGGTTCGAGGCGATCGCTATAGGCAACAATGCGATCGCGATACATCGTTTTATACCCGATTTGCCAGCTATCACCCTGGGCTTCCACTGCCTTGGTAGAAGTTTGGAAACTGTTATCAATTGCCTCGAAACCAGCAGGTAATTGGTCAGTAATTACCACGCAATCCACAGGGCGATCGGCGATAATTTCTAAACCAATATCGAATACTTGTCCGACTCCCAAAGTCAAATCATCTTTAGGAATAGCAAGTTGCTGCTTTCCTAATACTTTATCCTGACCGGCCGATCGAATTTCTCGCACTACTCGTAACCCGTTTAAGCGTCCCGGTTGATTTCCCGGCAAACGATAACCGTAATTAACTAGATAGTGCAGAGTACCTTGACCGAATTTCTCAACAATCAAATCGCCATTTTGCGGTAATTGGTCTGTTGCTACGGTGATAAATTTACTGGGATTGCGGTAGCCATCAAATTGCATGGAATCTAAGGTTTTGCCAGCCAATTTTACGGTAGCTTGAAACTTGGGTGGTGTGGGTTGAGTTTGGCTGTAATCTACTAAAGCTGCAAGTGCTTCTGAGTTGTCATAAGTGCTTTGCCAAGTGCCATCTCGCCGCAAATTCAGGAGACTTTGCAACAGGCGATCGATATCTTCTGCCTTGCCTTTTTGAGCGATAAACAGCCGCAAAGCTTGAGATTGTATAGCGGTAGGAGATGCCAGCCAGCTTCGATTTTGAGGCAGATTTACCGCAGCCGATCGAGCCGTAATATAGATGTTTTTTTGCAACTCGTCATTCAGCAATTTAGACTCATCTTGCCAGTCTTTGAACTGCGATAAATAACGGGCTAGCTTAATTTGAGTGACTGGGTTATATTGACTTCGCTGCTGATAGATATCTGCGAGAAAGTCATTGCGTTTTTCACCTAACTCTGCTAAGGCTATCAGAGATAACAACCTTACCTGACTCTTGCAAACTAAGTCTCGGCAAAACTCATATTGTCCGGGTTCTGCAAGAGTTTTCTTCAAGTAGTTTGTCAGGCGAGACAGCATCCCAGCATTGACTGTATTGGGAAAAGCCTTAGATGCAGATGCGATCGCACTTGCAGTATAAGGAATGAAAATTTAATAACTTTAGCGTCTGTTAAATAGTCGGCACTGCACGATAATTCCATTTTGGCAGATATTCATCAAAAATAATTTTCATTGT
>NZ_JAEQDE010000019.1:212226-225424 GCF_020737865.1 Microcoleus sp. PH2017_35_SFW_U_B | reverse complement strand
TTCTGGTGGCATGGGCTTCTAGCCCGTGCAAAAAACAGGCAAGATGCCTGTTCCACAATCAGTAAATTTTCTGGTGGCATGGGCTTCTAGCCCGTGCAAGAAAAACTTATTGATAATACTAGAATATCCTAGAACTAATGTAAATAATTATCTCCCACTCTCTAAAAAATGAAAAAACATCCCATCGTTGGTATCACAACTTACTGTCGCAGTCAAGCAGGCGAATATTGCCTCAACGGAGCATATATTGATGCAGTGCAGGCAGCAGGTGGTATTCCAATTTTACTGCCTCCCAATCAATTAGATCCGGCTAGTATTTTTGATGCCGTAGATGGTTTGATTTTTTCAGGTGGTGGAGATATCAATCCAGAACTTTATGGCGGTTTTGTCGATCGCACGGTTTACTCGGTTAACGCAGAACGCGACAATTTTGAGTTAAGCTTAGCTAAGCTAGCTTTGAGGGCTGACATACCCGTGTTGGGGATTTGTCGCGGAATGCAAGTCCTGAATGTAGCCAGCGGCGGGAATTTGGTCGTGCACGTACCGGATGCTTACGGAGAGGAGGTGAATCACCGACAAGAAAACCCGATTCGTGCGATCGAGCATATCATTAAAATAGACCCCGACAGCCGGCTAGCAAAAATCATGGGAACTACCTCTACAAACGTCGTTTCCTGGCACCATCAAGCCGTACAAACAATGATTCCCGGCTGGCAAATTGTAGCACGAGCACCCGACGGTTTAATAGAAGCAATCGAATACAAATATCACCCTTGGATGGTAGCAGTTCAGTGGCATCCAGAAATGTCGCCAAAAAGTCTCCCAAACTGCGAACTTTTTCGGGCTTTTGTCGAAGCAGCAGCTTCCAAGTTTATGAATTATACTAAATCTGCATGAAAATTTTCAGCCATTATTTGCATTTTTTTCGCACTCTCGCTTAGTGACTTCGTGGCGGTAGCGAAACATATCAGTTAACCGTATTTCTACCCACCAACCTAACAGCAAATCGACAATCGGGCCGCCCGGTATCGAAAATGCGATCGCATCTGTCAATCGGGTATGGCCATTTTCTGTGGTAAACTCGTGTCGGTGAGTCCAACGTGCCATCGGCCCCTCAGTTTGTTCGTCAACAAACAAGCGATATTGTTCGCATTCAGTATGAGTCGCCACCCATTTTACTGGAATCGGCCCCAATAACAGCCGAAATTCTGACACAGCCCCCACATCGAGTCCCCCTTCGCGGCGGATGATTTTCACCGGTTGCCAAGGCGGAGTCAACAGTTGCAGAATATCCGGCCTTTCGTAAAAGTTCCAGACTGTTTCAACGGTGGCGTTTATCAGCGACGAGTATCTAAAATTGGGCATTGTAAGAAGAAGGAAGAAGGAAGTTCGGCAGCGGATGTAACGGATGTAACGGATGTAACGGATAGAATTCCCGATTACCCATCATTGATTACCGATTACCCATCAGTTCTGCCGTCATTAGGAAGAAGGAAGAAGATATATATACAGTAAGTTTTTTAGCTATCCATACTTGACGTTGAATTAGCAGGTGGATTTACTGAGCGTTGGGTTAGACTCAGGGCGAACGCATCTAAACTTTATGTTAACACAATCTAGTATATTGGAGAAGAATTATTGACTACATACAAAACATTTAATTAGAGTTTATATATAACTACTCAATAACCGCTGGTGATTTTCGAGAATCTGAACGATAGCCAACGATTTTAGGTGGTTCCAGCCTTCCTATTCACTGATTTACCAGCGGTTTTTGTATTTTTTCAGCGGTTTTTGAGCAGTTACCACTCGGTTTTCAACTGACGGTGACTGTTAAGCAGACAAATTCCTGAAGCTATCGATCGCAAATAAAGTCGATCGCCTACAATCATGTATTCGGGTGTGTCGCCACAAAAAATCCTTAGCCAAACATCAAAAATCGAGCGGTGTCGCCACAAAAAATCCTTAGCCAAACATCAAAAATCGAGCGGGCGACGCACCTGTCCACTCGTGCGATCGCAAATAAAGTCGATCGCCTACAATCAAACTAACCCCCTAGAGCCTGAAATTAGGAGAAACTGTCAAATGCTAGATGCTGCGTTATTGGGAGGACTTTTCACAGTCGTGTGGCAAGCCATATTGGGGACTCAAGTTAATGATGCAGCAAAGCACCTTTGTTTGACCGGAATCAAAAAAGTATCACGAAACGGGAAAATAGTCAATCACGATTTAGAAAAAGCGCTGAAACGTTCTTTCTTGAAAGCTCAACAACAAATCGCCTCAGAATGTCATAAAGAATTGGTTGAGCCATCTCGCAGGGCTTCTAAAGGAATCGTTATTTACTTACCTCAACACCGTCCAGATTTAGAATGGCTCGATAAGAAGATTAAGCAGTTAAAATCTGAATTGGAAAAAGTCGATAAAGAAACAGTCCCGTCTGGGATTCCGATTGAGGGTTTAGATGAAATAGAATTGCTGCTGACTGCGACAGATGAGTTAAAGCAGAATCGGGTAGCAGAAGTCAACCAAAAACTGCTGGAACTTGCCCTGGAAAATTGCGATGTCGCACCCTACAAGACAAAATTAGAGCAAGAATTGTTTGCCTTAGTATCTGCATACTTTGCTCAGGAAATCAAGGAAAATGACAAGGTTTTTCAGATTTTTACCGGGCAGAGTTTAACGCGGATTGATAGCAGAACCCAAGAGATGTATGCTTGGCTTGAGGAGATTGTGGAAAAGAGCCGGATTGTTTACCAACCGATTGACTGGCGGGATATTTGTCAGCAGATATTAGACGAGAAAGAACAGCAGCGACTCAGTAGCAATCAGCTAACTTTTGGCAACCATCAAATTGATGATGTTTATGTACCGCTGGGATTGGTGGAACGGCACAAAGTGACTCAGCAGCGCGAGAATCTTGGGGCTGAAAAAGGTTCAGATTTGTACCGGGAAAAAGAAGTTACTCAAACATTTGAACATAGCGAGTTTCTCGAACAAGTGATCCAGCAAGGAATTAGCCCGAAAAGCAATGGGAAGCGATTAGGAATTATTGGGGAACCGGGGGCGGGGAAAACAACGCTGTTGCGGCAGATTGCGAATTGGGTAGCGACGGGCATTTCGGAGGCTATGGTAATTTGGGTATCCTTGGCGGATTTGCAGGGGAAGGAATTAGAAACCTATTTATTTGATAATTGGTTGGTGGCGGCAATTAAGAGAATTGGGAAGGCTGAGGCGACGGCGGATATTAAGGATGATTTTTTAGCACAGTTTAATGCCGATCGCGTTTGGTTGGTGTTGGATGGGGCGGATGAGATGGCGGTGGGTGATGGGAATCCTTTGGCGGAAATTGAGCGGCAAATTAGGACGGGTGGCTGTATTCAAAGGGCGCGGATTGTGCTAAGTTGTCGGCAGAATGTCTGGGATGCGATCGGCTCTGCGTTGGATAGTTTTGATACTTATCGCACTCTGGAGTTTTCCTATCCCGAACAGGTGGAAATGTTTATTGATAAGTGGTTTGGAACCCCCCTTAACCCCCAGTTTGGAACCCCCCCTAACCCCCCCTTGGTAAGGGGGGAGACAAGAGAAGAAGGGGACTCTCTTACTCCCGGTTTCTCAACGCAGGCGACAGGAGAAGGCGACACTCTAACTCCCCCCTTCTTAAGGGGGGCTGGGGGGGCTCTTCCCCTTTCTTTCCCAGCCCAAAATACAGAAGAAACTCTAACTCCCTCCTTAGCAAGGGGGGCTGGGGGGGTGCTTTCTCAACAGCTACGCGAAGCATTAGCAGCATCAGGAAAAGAGCGAATTCGAGATTTAGTAAAAAATCCCCTGAGATGTTCGTTATTGTGTGGCACTTGGCAATCCTTGGATGGGGATTTGCCAGATACTAAGGCTAAGCTTTATCAGCGGTTTGTGACTACTTTATATCAGTGGAAAAAACCGCAATTGAATTGGATTCAGCAGCAGGATTTGAATGCGGCTTTGGGGAAATTGGCACTTTCAGGGATGTTAAATGAAACGTCGCGGTTTCAGTTGCGAGAAAGTGTGGGATATCGGGTGATGGGTGCATCGCAGTTTGAGTTAGCTTGTCGTTTGGGTTGGCTGAATTTAGTGGCGAGGGATGGGGAGACGCTGGAAGGGATTTATGCTTTTTACCATCCGACGTTTCAGGAATATTTTGCGGCGTTGGCGGTTGAGGATTGGCACTTTTTCTTGAATCATATTCCCCCAGAGGGCGGGCACGGGGGCACCGCCCCTACTGGGGTGTACCGGATTTTTGAGAAGCAGTGGAAGGAGGTTATTTTGTTGTGGTTGGGGCGTGAGGAGGTAGGGAAGGAGAAGAAGGAAGGGTTTATTAATAGGTTGGTTGAGTTTGAGGATGGGTGTGGTGATTTTTATAATTATCGTGCGTATTTTCTAGCGGCTGCGGGGATTGCTGAGTTTAAGGATTGTAGTTTTGCTGATGAGATTGTGTCGCAGGTTATTAAGTGGGGATTTGGTTATTTTAATGAGGAGAAGAAAGAGTGGCAAACATATTCTGATCCAATTGCAGAGGGTTCAAGGGACATACTGAAAGAGACGGATCGGGGGCAATGCGCGATTTACCATTTAGTGGAGTTAATGTGTACTTCTCAGATTGATAAAGATACCCAGATAGAAGTAGTAAAAGAGTTAGCAGAAATAGGTGGATCGAACCCAGTTGCTATGTCCGGTTTAGTGGAGTTGATTGGTACTTCTGAGGATGATAATACCTGGAGGAGTGCCATAAATAGCTTAGGAAAAATCGACAAAGATAACTCAGTTGCGATCTCAGCTTTAGTCGATTTAATCGGTACTTTTCAGGATAAAAATACCCAGAGGAGAGCGGCCGTAAGCTTAGGGAAAATATGCAAAGATAACGTAGTTGCGATCGCCACTTTAGTCGATTTAATCAGAAATTCAAATGATAACATTGCCCGGTGGCAAGCGGCAGATATCTTAGGGGAAATTATCAAAGGTAAACACTTCGTCCTCGCACTCTCAGGTTTGAAAGATTGTCTAAATTCCGAAGTCTACGAAAACGATTTTAATCGCTATAAAGATCGCTACCCAATTATCTGGGCCTGTGCCCAAAATATGACTTACCCAGAATTTTATCAAGCATGGCACACCCAACCCACCAATTCCCCAACACCCGATCGCAACCACCGACAAAATACAGATATCCCCACACTCCTCAAACAACTCCAATCCACCGATAAAACCTTCCCCGTTCCCCTCAACATTCGCGCGTTAGAAGGCGAAACAGATATAAGCGCGATCGCCCAAGAGCTCTGTACCCAACTATATCAAACAATCTTCCCCGCAGATACAGACATCCCCGCCATTCGCAACGCCCCCGAATTCAAGCGATTAATTCCCCAACTCAAAAATCGGCTGCAAAAACAGCACATCGCCTTAATTTTGCACTCCTGTCCCTGCGAAGATGCGCTTTCGTCTTTCACCCGCAAACTCGCCGACACTCACATGGGAATTCATATCGCCTGGATTACCGATACACCGCTGGAATTGCCGCTAACAGGTTTTGCGGTGGATGGAGATGATTTGTTGAATGCCGTGCAGAGTTGGATTGGGGGGATTGGTTCGTGATGTTGGGGCGGATGTATTCAGAGACTGCTGCTTGTCGCCGAGGCCAGATCCCCCCTAGCCCCCCTTAATAAGGGGGGGACAAGAATCCGATCAAAGTCCCCCTTCTTAAGGGGGATTTAGGGGGATCTGGCTTCGGCAACAAACAAGAAATACAAAATGTGCGATCGTACACAACATAAATCATAAAGCTCGATCGCTCTTCCTCTCCAACCCCTCGCTCGTTCGGGTTTTGTCTGTCTAGACGCGATTTCAATCGCCCGCTACTGCGCCGCTACCCCAATACTACTGCAATACTAATGGTAAAGATACGATCGAGCCTCCCCGCAAGACCCCCGCAAACCATGTCCAAGCCAAAAAAGACCCCAGTCAAAACCTACACCGAAATCAACCTCAGCGACCCTCAATACTACTTCAACAGAGAACAAAGCTGGCTAGAATTCAACAACCGCGTGCTCCACGAAGCCCTAGACCCCCGCACGCCCCTCCTCGAAAGACTCAAATTTCTCGCTATTTTTAGCTCAAACCTAGACGAATACTTCATGGTGCGAGTGGCGGCCCTCAGACAGCAAGTAGAAGCAAAAGTCACCAAATTAACCTCCGATGGTAGCACGCCCCAACAACAGCTAGATGCCATCAACAAGCGGCTTTTGCCGATGGTAACTCAGCAACACGCCTATTTTGACCAAACTCTGCGGCCCAAATTAGCAGCAAGCGGCATCCACATTCTCGACTACATTGACCTCAATCAAGAACAACGAAATTACTTGCACCGTTACTTCAAAGAACAAGTATTTCCCGTACTCACTCCCCTAGCAGTTGACCCCAGCCACCCATTCCCATTCCTCTCCAATCTCAGCCTCAATTTAGCAGTAGTTGTCAGAGATCCCGACACCCGCGAGGAATTGTTTGCGCGGGTTAAAGTACCGCAGGTTTTGCCGAGATTTTTGCCCTTACCGGCCCATTTGCAGTGGCAGCAAAGGGGCAAAACTCCTGTGTGGACGGGCGTACCTTTAGAACAGGTAATCGCCCACAATTTAGAGGCTTTGTTTCCGGGGATGGATATTCAGGAATATCACCCATTTCGGATTACTCGCAATTCCGATTTGACTGTCGAGGAAGATGAGGCAGATGATTTACTGCTGGCGATTGAACAGGAACTCCGCAAGCGCCGGTTTACAGGTTCTGCGGTACGGATGGAAATTCCAGCGATTATGCCGCTTGCGCTGCGAGATATGCTGATGGATGAGTTGGAACTCGGCGAGCAGGATGTTTACGCGGTGGAGGGGCTGTTAGGCCTCAAGGATTTGATGTCTTTTGTGGGGCTGCCTGTGCCGGAACTCAAAGACCCGCCTTGGACTCCGGTGGTGCCGCCGCGCTTGCGGAATTCGGAATCGCCAATGATTTTAGGCAAATCGATGTTGGATGTTGAGGATGGTGAGGATATTTTTACGGTCATCCGTCGAGGGGATATCATGCTACACCATCCCTATCACTCGTTTGCAGCGACTGTCCAGCGGTTTATTACTGAGGCGGCGAACGATCGCTCGGTGTTAGCGATTAAGATGACTTTATACCGCACTTCTGGTGATTCGCCGATCGTCAGCGCCTTAATTCAAGCAGCGGAAAACGGCAAGCAAGTAGCTGTTTTAGTAGAGCTCAAAGCCCGGTTTGATGAAGAAAATAACATTAATTGGGCGCGCAAGTTAGAACAAGCAGGAGTCCACGTCGTTTACGGTTTGGTGGGACTCAAAACCCACACTAAGGTTGTGATGGTAGTGCGCCGCGAGGACAAATGTATTCGCCGCTACGTCCACATCGGCACGGGAAATTACAATCCCAAAACAGCCGGACTGTATACGGATGTCGGTTTGTTGAGTTGTCGCGAGGATTTGGGTGCAGATTTGACAGATTTGTTTAATTATTTAACCGGTTATTCGCGACAGCTATCTTATCGTAAATTGTTGGTGGCGCCTGTCAATATGCGCGATCGTTTTTTAGCATTAATCCGCCGCGAGGCCGACGAATGCCGCTTGAATGCGGAAAGCGGCACTCGTAGCTGCGGCCGGATTGTCGCTAAAATGAATGCTTTAGTTGACCCTCAAATTATTGTTGCTTTGTACGAAGCTTCGCAAGCGGGAGTTAAAATTGATTTGATTATTCGCGGGATTTGCTGTTTGCGTCCGGGCGTTGAGGGTGTTAGCGACAATATCAGAGTTATCAGTATTATCGGCCGCTTTTTAGAGCATTCGCGGATGTTTTATTTTTTCAACCGTGGCAGCGAAGAGGTGTATATTGGTTCTGCTGACTGGATGCAGCGCAATCTTAGCAGGCGGGTTGAGGCGATCGTCCAAGTCGAAGATCCGACTATAGTAATGGAATTGCAAGAAATTCTCGGTGTGATGCTGGCGGACAACCGTCAAGCTTGGGATTTGCAGCCTGGGGGACACTATTCTCAGCGGCGGCCACCTGCTAATAACCCGGAGGTTAACTCTCAGCAGATTTTGATGGATATGGCGATGAATTAGTCAGTTGATAGTTGATAGTTGACAGTTGACAGCGGTCAAATTTTGCAGTTAGTCGTGGTCAGTTATTGTTAGTTATTAAGCTGTACTGCATTTAATTTTAACTTTTAGGGCGGGCAAGATGCCCACCCCACAAAGTTTTTAACCCACCGAAATATGCAAATCAAAGGCGCGATAAGTAATAGCAATTCAACAAATCATTGCTGCTACAACGATTGAGGTTGAGGTTGTTTTCTCAAATATTATTGTCGCTGGTGCGTCGCCCGCTCGATTTTTCATCTTTTTTGGATACTATCGATAGCGACACACCCTACAAATACTAACAACTGCCAACTGCCAACTGTCAACTGCCAACTGTCAACTGTCAAAAGTGCGCTTAAATTCTTCTAACAAATCATCAATTTCCTCGATCGCCTGACTGACATCAATTCTCAGAGCTCCCAAGTCCGATCGATCTAACAGCCGCACGAGGGATTCCCGCTTGACTTCGATTTCTGCTACGCGCTCTTTGATTGTCTGTACATCCATTGTTTTTTGCCTTGGCTAGTATTAACAAAAATATTTGACTTTCCCCCCTGCGAACAGACGAGAATTCTTAATTCACCGACGTGCCTTTCGGCGCCAATCCTTTACTATTTTTATATAGAAGTGATGAGCGCGATCTGGTTTTTTTGAGTCTGTGTTATAGTTTGATTGTACATCAAAACTTTAGCGCAGGAAAGGCGGACGTTTGCTATCTGCGGGTTTGTTTTTCATCATTTCAGCTAAAAATCGCTTCAAGGCCTTCTCGCGGTTTTTCATGAAAGCAGCCCAAAATCCAGGTTGATATTCATCCATTGTCTTGGCTAGGGCCCAGACATCGATCGCTAAAATATTATAAAGCCTTTCATCTTCGCGTTTGAGCGAGTTAATCTGGTCTAGAACAGACTTGTTGGCGACCGCAGTCTGTTTGTCTTCGTCTTTAATCATAAAAAATATTCGGTAAGTGGGAAACGAGCAAGTCTTTAGACCTGAGAGGAAAACGACGGGCGCGGTTTCAACCGCCTTGAATCCCCTTTCGGGGTTAGAGGGGTATGGTTGCCCCTCCAAGGTCGATACAGTTGTATCCTTTCTCCCTTGCGGGGCGACCTGGTTATAAAGGCTTGTTAGACCTGCAACACTGTTTCAGTGACTTTAAAACTGTTTAATTGCAGATGACAGAGCGGAAAACTGGCGTCGCATTCTCCGGTGTCGTGACCTAAATAACGTCTCCTCTTCCGAGGGGTCTGGTCAGAACAGCTTGTAATTTCTTACAAGCTCAGTGGCGTTGATTCCCTGAGTTCCTGACGTCCTAAAATTGGTTGAAAGGGCAAGAGCGTCGATCGCGATCGCCGCTCTCTATACTTTGATGATACTGCCGATCTCGATTACCTTCTGGAACCAACGGCGTCCAATTAACCGGATATTTATCGGTGGCGCCGCGGCGAGGGAAAGCGGGATATTTTTTTGAAGCTAGAGACAAGATTGTGGATGCACAGAGAACCCGCTCTCATAGATGCTAGCAGTTTTGACCGGTATTTTGGCAAAAAAACTAAATTTATTCCAGACTTCTTGCCCGATAATAATTAAAGTATATTGTTGATTCCAGCTACTTACCTCACTAATATGTTACGTAAAATTTCTTTAGCAAGCCTAGCCTTAGTGGTGGGCGGTATTTTAGCAGTAGTCGGGTTCTATGCCTACTTCACCGACCAAGCTACCCTCAACCTAGCCGGTTTTTTTTATGGAATTCCCCTTTTGCTGGGAGGTTTGGCCCTGAAAGCAGCCGAACTCGAGCCAGTGGAGTTCACCGAACCGACTTCTCCTGAAGTTCTCCTGTTGAGAGAAAGTCAGGCCACGGATACTCAAAACCAAGTCCGCAAAGATATCACCCGATTTCGTTACGGCCAACCCGCCCACTTAGATGACGCTCTGGAACGCTTGGGAATGGCCCCGACTGACGAGGAACGCCCCCTCCTCCAAAGCTTGCGGGAAGTTGATATTGACGGTGCTTATGCTTTAATTCTAGAGTTTTATTCGCCGCTGCTGCCGATCGCACTTTGGGAAGAAAAGCAAGAAAAAATAGCTAAATTTTTTGGTCCTGGTTTGGACGCAAAAGTCACTCAAAAGCCTGATGACAAAATTGAATTGGCTTTAATTACCACTCCTAAAGCTTAAACCAGCCTTAAGTTGTGAGTGCGATAATTTTCAACTCACCCATTATATTATGTCCGGTCAATTGACCACAATCAGTAACGGTTCGTAGTGAGGACTTCAGTCCTCTCTTTGATGCGGACTAAAGTCCTCACTACAAACCAATATGGTCGTTAGATCTGACATAATATTAATTATTAATCCTGCATCACTTCCGATACTGATTTTAACTGCTGCTTGAAACCAGTCGCTATCACCAAAAGCTCGTTAGCAAAGCCCTCAAAGAGGATCGCCCATCCAGACCTAGCCCAAATCTTATTTTATGTAATAATAATATTGGTTGAGGAGCGATCGCAATCTTAAAATCAGGAGCAGCACAAATGGTTCCGTCCCAGACCAGGATAGGTATTATCGGCGCAGGAACATCAGGAGCTTATCTGGCAATTTTGCTGATTCAACAAGGGTTTAAAGTTGACTTGTTTGAAAAAGCACCCTATCCGCGTACCGATGGCTGTGGTATTCTGATCGTGCAAGCAGGTATGGAAGCACTGCATCAAGGCAACGCTCAAATTACCGAAAAAATCATCAACTCGGGCGATCGAGTTAAATTATTCGAGTTTCGCAACCTGCGCGGCGGTGTCATCAATTCCGAGCCAGTCACCTACGAAGAAAACGAAGTCCCAGCAATGCTGGTACACCGCAAAGCTATATTAGAAGCAATCCTTGACGAGTTACCCCCCGAGTGTATTCATTTTAATGCAGAATTGGCATCGATCGCCCAAACCGAGCACAGTGCGATCGCCCACTTTAAAGATGGCACAAAATGGGAAGGCGATCTATTAATTGGTGCCGATGGCATTGTCTCAAAAGTCCGTCAATTTATAGTTCCTAACGTAGAACTATTTTATTTAGGCGATGTCGTCTGGCGGGGAATAGTCGAAGATAACAGCTTCTGTCCCGAAGGAAACTTTTTTGTTTATGTACGGGGTCGGGGAATTTATGCCAACTTCTTTCACATCGGTGGAGGTCGCACTCATTGGGGCTTCTTTATTGAAAAAGAGCGCACTGAATCTGAAATCGGGAAACTGCAACCTACCAATATTACCATTCCTCCCGAAGAACTAGCAAAACTCCCAGAAGATGCCCGAAAACTTATAGAATCAACGCCTTTAGAAAATATTGTCTGTCGTTTTTCCTATGACATTGACCCCCTACCGAAAATCTACGATGGTCGTGTTATCTTAATTGGAGATGCAGCCCACGCCAAAAGTTCCACACGCGCCAGAGGAATGACTTCCGGTTGGGAAGATGGTTTGTATTTAGCAAAACATCTCGCAAATAGTGCAAATATTCCCGAAGCCCTGGAAAACTTCCAAACTGAAAGACTCCCAATTGTCCACGAATATCAACGCAGCAGCCGAGAAATTAGTCAAAAAGTTGGCCGTCGTTAAGAAAGAGAGAGGGGGAGAGGGGGAGAGGGGGAGATGAAATTGAAATTTACAATTTAATTAAATGCAGTACAGATCAACAAACTCTGGGTGGTTTAATGATGAAATTAACTTGATTTTTCCGTCAGTCTTAAGCAAATCAGGTGTCGAGAAAAACTGGAGAGGAAATAATGAGTAACAATCCTGTAATTCGTGAAAATACAGTAACCCCTGTAAGTTCTCCAGATTTGGAGAAAGTACCTGAAATTTTTACCCGTCATATTGGTACTTGGCAAGGAGAATACATCAAGACCGATACTCGCGGACATTTTTCTCGCAGCTTTTTCGGTAATTTTACCATCTGGATTCAAGGAAGTCACTACCAACAAGTTAACAATTATGAATTTTCAGACGGTTCTCGCGTTCAGCTTAATTTTCAAGGAGAGTTTGAAGAACGGATTCTGAAACTGTATTCTAGCAGTTATTCTGATTTTTCGGCGATCGCCTGGGATGCAGGCCAGGAAACAGTATGCTTTCGGGCAAATAAAACTGAAGATAACGTCCTTATTACCTTTATGGAAACAATGACATTACTCAGCGAAAATCACCGAGTTCGCAGCACTCAAGCCTTTAAAAACAGTATTTTTGATGGCATCTCATTTATTAAAGAAACGCGCTTGCCTTAGACAAAGTACATCTAGCAAAAAACGCCTAGATTGTCAACATCTATAAGATATCTCTCTGTTCTCTTTCTCTTAGGACTTACGCATCAAGGCCCAAGAAACCGGGTTTTTTCCTAAATTTTGTAGCTGCGGCGAAGGATATTCGTAAAAAACCCGGTTTCTGACTGCTCTCGTAAGTCCTATCTCTGCGTTTTCTGCGCCTTCTGCGGTTCAATACAAATAAAATTTCTTTAGTCCAAACAAGAGGCAAAATACAATTAATCAACATTGATAAACAAGCGAGAACGAGTAATAAAACGCTCTCCATCCGGCCCTTCCAGGGAAAAATCGCTGCCTCCGGGCCCCTGTACTACGTCTAGGATTAACTGCGTGTGCTGCCAATGTTCGTATTGCTGTGCTGCAATATAAAAGGGACAACCGTCTAGTTTTCCCAGCAATACATCGCCATCGCCGACGATTAATTCCCCGTTGGGATAGCACATGGGAGAACTACCATCGCAGCAGCCGCCCGATTGGTGAAACATCAATTCTCCGTGCTGGGTTTTGAGGTATTCTATTAGTTTTAAGGCGGCTTCTGTGGCTGTGACTTTGGGGATTGTTTCCATGGGAGAAATTATTGTATGGTAATTAAGTACGTTGTTGCGCTTTAGCGCTCTTGTTTGTATATGGATAAGAGCGCTGAAGCGCAACTACGTACCTTTTAGAAGAAGTTCTTGGTTGTTGCGATTTGGCGCTCTTTTTTTAGATAATCTAAGAGCGCTGAAGCGCA